>JALNXB010000002.1 GCA_023230585.1 bacterium | reverse complement strand
CTCCTTCGCTTTTTACAGCAAACTCACCCTGGTCATGGGTTGACCGCTCAGTTTCGGGTCTACTAATTGCAACTAATGGGCCCTATTCAGACCACTCGCTTTCGCTACGGCTTCCCTGCTTAACAGGTTAACCTTGCTACAATCAGTAACTCGTCGGCTCATTCTTCAATAGGCACGCCGTCATCCTATATAAATATAAGACTCCGACTGCTTGTTGGCACACAGTTTCAGGTTCTATTTCACTCCCCTCCCGGGGTTCTTTTCACCTTTCCCTCGCGGTACTCGTACACTATCGGTCAAAACCTTGTATTTAGCCTTGGGAGGTGGTCCTCCCAGATTCCTACGGAGCTTCTCGGTTCCTCCGTAGTACTTAGGTATCTGACACACAGGCACTTTTAAAATTTCACTTACGGGACTTTCACCCTCTATGGTTGGCATTCCCATACCATTCAATTATTTCAAAAGTTTTTAAACCTGCTGAAGGAGTAGGTTCCTCCATATCAGACCCTGCAACACCCAATAATGAACGCACCTACGCTATCACCATTATCAGGTTTAGGCTATTCCCCTTCCGCTCGCCGCTACTCAGGGAATCGATTATTCTTTCTTTTCCTCGGGGTACTTAGATGTTTCAGTTCCCCCAGTTCGCTTTTACCTTGCGGTAAATACCTGCCTATTAAAGCAGGTAGGTTGCCCCATTCGGAAATCTCCGGATTAAAGGTTGCTTGCACCTACCCGAAGCTTATCGCAGCTTGCCACGTCCTTCATCGCCATGTTTTGCCAAGACATCCACCGTATGCCGTAATTAGCTTAACCATAAATTCTTTTTTCAATGAACAAAAACTTGTAGCGTTTAGCCACAGTATATTATTATACTCATCTTTTTTTCTTTTGTCAATAGATGAACTAAATAATATATTTTTTACTTTCAATTTTTATTTTAATTCAGAACACAATTATATCTTATACCTTCTTTTTCTTAATATGTAAACACTTATTAAAAAATATCTTTTTCACTTTATAATTACATATCCGCTATTCTTATTACGTTTTGCCAAACTTTGCTATGCTTTATGCGCTCGCAAAGACAGAATGGGGGGGGGACTGCCCGCTATACTATCAAGAATTAGAAAAAATTTGACAAAATATAGTACAGAGGATAGAATAAACACAGGAGAAAATTTAACCTTGCAAGGTGTTATAAAGTTTTTATTAAAACCATTTGAATTATAACCCTTGCAACACATCCTTTGAAAAGCAAACTCCAAGCGAGAATTATAGGAATGACAAAAGGAGGTGAGAAAAATGAAAAAAGCAGAAGGTTTTACTCTCATCGAACTGTTGGTGGTTGTTGCTATTATAGCGATACTTGCGGCCATGCTTCTACCTGCTCTTGCAAGGGCAAGGGAACAAGCAAGAAGAGGCGTATGTCTTTCCAACCTAAAACAGTTAAGCACTGTTCTTTATATTTATGCTCAAGTTTGGGGTGGATGGTTTCCTTATCATGACCATGAAACTCCAGAATCTATACCCAACATATCACTTGCCTTACTTACAGGTCAACTCGATTCTGACGAGAATTTTGAATCTGTTAAATATATAACTGATTACAAACTTTTTATATGTCCAAGTTCAAGAGATACTGCCTCATCTGTTGGTTATCTCTGGGCTATGAGACAAGGGGCAGAGCAAGGGGGAGCTGTTCCTGGTGGCGCCCATAGTTACGCTCCTAAAGGCACATGTTCTTATGCATACGCCTTAAATTTAAATGTTCAGACCCACCCTGATACCGCTATTATGGCTGACAAAAAATGCTCTTATTCGGCTTCAGGTACAACAAATTCAGGGGATTGGTCTCGTAGTGGTCTACCAAGCAGACGTTTAACCGAGCACGATAACCACGGATGGTACGGAGTAAACGTTTTATATGTTGGCGGACATGTAAAATGGTCAGGCAGAGTACGGGTACCTATGGCAATAGCGCCTGGTAGGTACAAAGACGACTGTTTTTATGTGCCTTACGAGGCAGTTCCTAATTCAGGAAGAGGGCTTGGATATACAACTACCCTTAGAGATTTGCATTTTGAATACTAATTTAAGAGAAATATTATATATAACAAAGAAAGATGCTAAAGAGAGGTGGTAGAAAATGAGAAAAAACAGAGGTTTTACTCTAATAGAATTGTTGGTGGTTATCGCAATAATAGCGATACTTGCTGGTATGTTACTCCCAGCATTAAGTAAAGCCCGCGCCCGAGCAAAAAGTTCTGTCTGTATGAACAATATGAAACAGTTAGGGTTAGGATTTCGTATGTACACAGAAGACTGGGAAGGATGGTTCTGGAAACTTGGTTGGAAAACCGAAATATTTATTCCTACCTATTACAGTACTGATGTTATTGTATGTCCTGCTTTTCCACCTTACGAATACGACCCTGCTCTGCCCTATGCAACGTATGGGGTAAGATTTGCTGCTCCCTATTGGGTAGGGTTCCCCGGTAACACAAGCCCACATTGGAAGGTTGATAAGATAAAAAGTCCTGCTACTTTTCCCGTCTTAACAGATACTGTTCTTTCACCAGAAATAGATGTTACAAAATCCGCAAGCAAACCTTACATACGTAAACAGTATTCAGGGACTCAAGAGCAGTTCTTAGGAGCGTGGGGATACGATACAAGCCAGGATAGAGGATTGGCACATTTTAGACATAACAGGTTGGCAAACGTTCTCTTTTGGGATGGGCATGTGGCATCTGTAACTCCTGAAGGCTTACAAGACGCTTTTAAATCTGAAGGTGCTACTGGAGCAACACCAGCAAATGCTTGGTGGGTTGTAATGCACAACTTTGAACTTAAACAATTAATAGTTCCTTAAAATCTTTTTAGCGTCTTCTCTTAACATCCCCAATATTATGATAAATTTTTAAGTAGACACCACTTTATTTCTATATAGGGTAATCGTTGATACCCATACAAAAACTTTAAGATTGTTGGCGAGAAAATATATTAAATTTTACAGAACGCTCTGCGCTTACGGGGAGGTTTTATGAGACAAACAAAATTGTTTATATTGTTTTTATTTTTTACTTCAGCACATATTCTCAACCCTCAGCCGCAGACACAAACAACAGACGTTTATTCTTTGGTTGAACCTATATTAAAAAAAGCAGACACATACCTCAACTCCCGTGACTACAATTCAGCCAGAAAAGAGTACCTTAAAATCAAAGAATATAAAGATTTGGATTATGCTGCCCAACTTTCTTTATTTAATATAGCAGAAACCTACAGGTTAGAAAAGAAGTACTCTCTCGCACACCAGACCTATAACGAAATCCTAAAAACACCTAATCTATCTCTAAACTACCGAATATACTCCCTTTTTACACAGGCAAGTCTTTATCTTGAAGAGAATAATTACACTATAGCACGTAAGATATATTCAGATATAACAAAAACAAAAGATGTTTCGCAAAACCAGATATTTAAAGCAGAGATGTACACAGGAGATACTTATCGGTTCGAGAGAAAATATACTCAATCTCGCCGTATATACGAAAAGTTGTTAAAGCAAGAAGATAGTAGTTCTAACCCAAATGAAAACTATAGGTTAGAACTTGTTGATCGACTGGAGAATATAGAAGGATTAAAAGATGGAGAAGCAGAAAAGAGTATTAGAGAAAACCGAGTAGAACGGATAAATAGTCCAAAGTATCATATATATGTTTCCCTAAAAGGTAGCGATACCAATCAAGGTACAAAAGAATTTCCATTCCAAACAATTAAAAGAGCACAAGAAGAGATAAAATCTATAAAAAAGAATAAAGGTATACCTCAAAGCGGTATTGGAGTATATTTACGTGGAGGCAAATATTTTATAACCGAAGGGTTAAAGTTTAATCAAGAAGATTCAGGTGAGGAAGGGGCGCCAATCGTATATAGAAGTTACCCAGGTGAAGAGGTGCGAATCATCGGCGGTAAACAGGTTACCAACTTTAAACCTCTTAAAGACTCAAAAATAATAAGACGGCTCCCAAACGAATCAAAAACTAAGGTATGGGTATCAGACCTTAAAGAGGTGGGTATAAACAATTATGGAAACCTTATAAATAGAGGCCACTCCAGTTCTCCTTATACGAGGTCTGGAATGGAACTTTTTTATAATACCAGACCAATGTCTCTTTCCCGTTGGCCAGATGAAGGTTGGGAACGGGTATTAGACCTTATTGCTCCACAGGGTGATGGAAAGATACTCAGTTTTTTTTATCAGAAAGGACAATTTAAGTATTCAGGAGATAGACCTAAACGCTGGATTGAAGAGAAAGATATATGGGTAGCAGGATATTTTTTATGGCCCTGGGATAAGATTCATACTTCGGTAATAGATATAGATACAAACAACAAAATAATAAACCTTGCCCCTGATGTTAGGCAGGCAAAAAGTTATCCTGCTTACGATATACCTGTTGTTAAAGGTACTCCATACTATTTTTATAACATACTTTCTGAGATTTCCAAGCCAGAAGAATTTTATATAGATAGAGAAGACGGTAAACTATACTTCTATCCGCCTGCCAGAATTGAAGGAAGCGAAATTATTGTTTCTACTCTAAACGAACCAATAGTAGAGTTACAAAATGTTTCTGATATAATCTTTTTTAATTTAACATTTGAATGTACTTGGCACAACGGTTTAACTCTTAATAATTGCACAGACATCCTTATAGCTGGTTCTACTATAAGAAATACTGGAACTTTAGGTGCAGTGATAACTAAAGGTAAAAGAAACGGTATAGTTGGTTGTGATATATATGATACTGGTGAGGGCGGATTAAATATAACTGGTGGAAACAGAGAGAGTCTTTTACCATCAGAACACTATATAGAAAATAACCATATTCACCATTTCGGCAGATTTACTCATGCTGGTGGAAAATATGGCATTGGAATATCAGGCGTTGGAAGTAGAGCTTCACATAACCTTGTACACGATTTTTCTGGCTGTGCTATTAATTTTAGTGGAAATAATCAGGTGGTGGAATATAATGAGATATACAATGTTATGTATGAAGCCAGAGACGGGGGCGCTATATACTCTTCAGGTGCCCCAAGGTACCTTATGAATCGCGGTAATGTAATGAGATATAATTTTATACATAACATCACCGAACATTCATCACCTTTAAAAACACATCAAGTGACAGGCATCTATATAGATTCTCTCAATGGTGGTATGACAATGGAAGGAAATATTTTTTACCGTTGCACAGAGCGAGCAATGTTCACTCACGGACCAGATACTCAAATAAAAAACAATGTTTTTGCAGACTGCAACATAGGTATATCCCAATCCAATAGAACTTCTCTTCTTAGAGAAGATACAAACGTGAAAAGGTGGGCAGGGCATCTTAACACAGTTTTTTATCGTCAACCGCCTTGGAGTGGGCGGTACCCTCAGGTAAGAGATTTTTTGAAAAAGAAACCTTATGGAGAACCAAAAAACGTTATTATTCAAGAGAATATTTTCTCTAATGTATATGATATGTTAAGAATTGGAGGAAATTTTACTTACGCTGACAATAGCGTGAAAAACAATTTTGAAAAAGGTGCAGTTTTTTTTAAAGATAAAGATAACCTCAATTTTACTATAAGAGTTGGTTCACCTGTATACGGAGAAACAGAACATACTCCTGTTCCTTTTGAGGAGATAGGTTTGTATAAAGACGAGTTGAGAGCAACTTGGCCAGTAAAAAAATCCCCAGCAGGAAAATATTATAATCCAGACTGGAAACCGCCAGTAGAAGATATTTCTGCAAAATTTCCACCATTAAAAAGGATTAGTAGGGAAAAAGAATATAAAGTAACAAAACGTGTAAACCCTATAAAAATCGACGGTATTCTTAATAAGGAAGAGTGGTTTGGACTTGATAAAAAGAGAGCCATACCTGTTGTAGAAGAACATAAAAAAGGATTAAAGAGAGAACCTGTTGGTATTTACGTATGGGTAACTTATGATGAGGATAATATCTATTTAGGAATAGAGTATATGCCTGACCCGTGGAAAGAGGGGTTGCCTAAAAACAATCCTTATGTCTCTCACGAGTTTGGTATCGAAGGAGTAATGGGGCAAAACACGTGGTGGTGGCAAGAAGGTGTGCCAACAGGACCATTATATGTGTTTACAGGAAGACCAGATGGCACTTTTGTTGCACACAATCTTTTTAACATACCTGCAAATATAATAAGAAAACTCCAAGAGCAGGTAGAATATAAATCTATAGTTATTGATAAAGATACCAGCCATTGGACATCTGAGTGGAAACTCCCTATTTCTCTTTTAAATATCAACCTTAAAAATAATAATACAGTTAGGTTTAATATTGGTGGTTGTATGAGAGACGGATGGTTTGCATGGGTAGCAACAGGTGGTAATATCTGGCGAGTTGATACTGCAGGAGTATTCAAATTTCAATAACTGTTTGTTGTAATAAAAAAACAAAGTATGGGGTGTTATTCACTCCTCTTTACCCTCTACCCTTGAGAATTATAGGTATTGGAATCCCCAAGGGGTTGCAGAGAGGTTAATGGGATGAGGTTTATCCACCGAAGCCAACCTACGCTACAATACAAGCTTCGGCAGGTATACCTTGGCGTAGGTGGAGGTGCAGTTAACAGGCAAGGAAAAATACGAGGAATTGCCCTGCTTGTCATTCCGGACTTGATCCGGAATCTCGTTTTGTACGTTGTGCCTACTGCCGATGTGGGTTAGGTTAGAGATCCTTAAACAAGTTCAGAATGACAGATTGGGGCGTTCCTAAACACATACTTTTTTAACGAAAAGAAAAACAAACAAAACACAGAAAAACAAAGGAGGCGATATGAACAGAATAAAAGAGTTAATTTTGTTAACATTAATTTTAATTTTCCTAACAGTTGTTCCTCTTAAAGCTGAGTTGGTTAACCCTGGGTTTGAAGAAACTTATATAGTGCCAGAAACAGAAGGGTTTTACAAGGTTTTACAGGATGATGACTGGAAGTTTGATAAACCTCTTGTTCTTCCAAAAGGTTGGCGTCCTAACAGAGGGATAAAAATGCCAAATAGACAACACCGTCTGATTACCGATAGCAAACAGTCCCACAGTGGCAACAACTGCATATATCTTATAGGACATTTCGCTCAAGACGGTACACTTGGTGTTACCGCAGGTGATGAGATAGAGATAAGTCTTTATGTTAAAGACCCTAATAAAAAAACAGCTGGAGTTAACCTATACTATTATTCAATAGGTGAAAAAAACAAGAGATTATTTGCTGGTTCTGGGGCGTTTAACATAAAAACAGAAGAAGAGTGGACAAAACAGACAGGCACAATAAAGATACCTAACGAGAGTAGAGGTATGCGGGTAAATTTTGTAAAACTTGCTATTTATAGCAAAACAGGTGCTTACTTTGATGATATTTCATTGATACATAAAAGACCTACAAGTTGGTTAAATTTTCAGGACGCTTGGATAGAAGGTAACAAAAAATTTGAAGAGAAGAATTTTTCTGGAGCTCGGCAAGACTATTTAACAGGTTTAAAATTGACGGAAGAAAGACAAGAAAGGTTAGACACACTCTTAAAAATTGCCGAAACCTACCAAAACGAGGAAAAATTCACCCAAGAAATAGAGGTTCTTAACAGAATAATAGAAGCAGAAAACCCTGATATTGAAACGAAACTTAGTGTTATATTTAAAATTTCTGAAGGATATGTAAAATTAAAAGAGTATGATAAAGCAAGAGGTCAACTTAATAATATTTTGAAAATGGGAAAAGAAGCAAATCCTGTAAAGGTTGAGGCTCAACAGGAGATTTCTGATACTTGGATAAAGGAGAAAAATTATCCTAAAGCAATCTTATCTCTTGAAGAAATATTTAAAATGGAACAGGCAGGTAACCTTGTCAAAGTATCTACTCAATTTAAACTCGGTGATACTTACTTACTTGCAAAAGATAACAGAAAAGCAGAAGAATCTTATCTCAAAGTTTTATCGATGAGAGGACTTACTTTTGTTGATAAACTTGATGCCAATATTAAGGTAGGCAATATATATAGAAGCGAAAAGAATTACGAGAAAACGCGTGAATTTTATCATAAAGCTTTAAGTGTAGAGGATGTTAATAGATGGAGCAGGTCATCTCTGTTTAACAATATTGCAGATACCTATTTGGCAGAAAACAATTATGATAAAGCAAGAGAATATCTCCAGAAAATTACTAACGGAACTCTTGAATTTATTGGCTGGAACACAGTAAAACCTGCCTTCATAAAGATAGGCAACACTTATAGCAAAGAGGGTAACTATGAAAAAGAAAGACAAATGTATGACGAAATGTTTGACTGGGTAGAAAAAAATTATCCAAAAGTTAACAGATCTACCTCAGAAATCATTCTTGCTTACGCAGAACGGTGCAAACTTTTTGGAGATAGTTTTTGGAAGACAGGAGACAAGGTAAAAGCAGAAGAATACTATCTACTCTTTTTAGAAACAGGGAAAGGAAAACTCGACACAAAAATGTTAAAAGATGTAGAAAAGAAAATTGGAATAAATAGACCTGCTGAACATATAAGAAAAGGTGATTCTTTATTTTCAGAAGATGAATATGTTAAAGCAAAAAAAGAGTTCTTAAAAGTTTTTGAACTGGAAACTGCAACCCCTCGCCAAAAATCTATCACATACATAAAAATTGGGGATATATATATGATTGAAGACCAGTATAACAATGCAAGAAAAGAATATCAAAAAGCCTATGATGTTAAAGGGGTAGGCGTTGAAGAGAAAATATCTGCATTGTTTTTAATAGGAGATAGTTATGCAGTTGAACAGAATTACAAACAGGCAAAAGAACAGTATAATAAAATCTTGTCTATAAAAGAAGCAGTTGCTTCACATAAAATAAAAGCGCAAGAAAAAATTGCTGAAATGTTTAGAGGAGAATTGAATTATACAAAAGCAAAAGAAGAATATACAAAACTTTTATCAATGGAAGGGGTTACTTCTAGACAGAAACAGGAGTTTACACAAAGAATACGAACTATCTACCGTTAAATGAAAAGTTATTAGAAGAATGGAAATATTTTTTATTTATCTGCCGTCTTTTGTCATTGCGAGGAATGCTTATAATGACGTGGCAACCCTCGTATTTATCCTACACACTATTGTTTAGTCTCCCGTTGTCTTTTAGTCTGCTAATTGCTCCTCCACCTACGCTACAATACAAGCTTCGGCGGACAAGCCTCATCCCATTAACCTCTCTGCAAACCTTTGGGGATTTCCTATACCTATAATTCCCAAGGGTAAGGGCAAAGAGAGGTGCATTCCTTTTCCGCCTTCGGCTAGATTGCCACGTTACGAAACACTCACAAAGACGGAATGGGGGGCTGTTAACAAAAGGTTCAAGCCTTTTGTTCTACTACTCTGAGCCTGTTAAGCCCTTCGGAGACGCTCTTTGTGCAAAAGGGTAAGTTCTCAGAGTGCCCGATTGTTGTGTAGAAGGTGTATGCGCCGTAGTACCAGAGTGAGTAGACACCCCATACGTTTTTCTTTCATGCATTTATCCTTGCCTTGTCGCCGTTTTGTGGCGTTGCGAGGAGCATTTTATTCCATAGTTTTCAGAGGAATTGCGACGTGGCAATCCTCGTCTTTATCATTGTTCTTATTCCGTTAAAAAATATGTGTTTAGGAACGAATTACGAGGCGCTATTACAACTCAAGTAAGAATGGGTACTAAAAAATAAAAGAATTAAATTTGACAATTTATAGGAAAATATTGTAAAGTTTCTGTTATGTTTGTAACTTATGGTAGAGTGTAAAACTTATTAACCCGTATAATGTGAAAAAAACGCTAATAAACAAAATCTAATTCACATAATACAAAAAAAAGGGATGCAAAATGTACAGAATAGGAGATGAGGAGTTAAAAGAGTTAGAAAAAGTTATTACAAGCAGGAAACTTTTTAGAGTGGGGAATAAAGAGGCAGGACACCCGTTAGCAGTTGAAACATTTGAATCAGAATTATCAGAAAAAATTGGAACCAAGTACGCCTTATGCCTCTCTGGTGGAGGAACATCTGCCCTAATTTGTGCTCTTGTTGGGCTTGGAATAGGTCCTGGCGACGAGGTAATCGTCCCTGGATATACTTTTATGGCAAGTGCCTTAGCTGCTTTAGCAGTAGGAGCTATCCCTGTACCAGTAGAAATAGATGAGTCACTTATGCTTGACCCTTATGACTTTGAAAGAAAAATAACTCCAAATACAAAAGTCGTTATGCCTGTTCATATGGCAGGACTTGCCGCTGCTATGGAGAAAATCAACAAAATTGCTGAACAGAACAACATAAAAGTTGTTGAAGATGCTTGCCAAGCTGATGGAATAACTTACAGAGGCAAAAGAGTTGGTAATTGGGGTGATGCAGGTGCTTTCAGTTTTAATTATGCTAAGATTATAACATCTGGAGACGGAGGCGCTCTTGTAACAAACAGCAGAGAAGTTTATGAAAGAGCCCTTGTTTACCATGATGGTGGCGCTTTTATAAGACCGTACAAGAGAGACCTTCATATAGACGTTTTCATTGGGGTACAATTGAGAGCAAGCGAGATTATGGGCGCAGTGCTTAGGGCACAACTAAGACGACTTGACGGAATTCTTGAAGATATCGGGAAGGTAAGAGCAACAATTCTTTCTGCTCTTGAAAACAGACCAGGAATATCTTTTGCGAAATATAACGACCCAGAACGTAACCAAGGAACAGTGATTCCTTTTAGTTTTGATAGCGAAGAAAAAGCAAGAAAATTTGCAAAATCCGATGGTGTCAATGGCTGGCTTCCTATTGATACAGGTAGACACATTTACTCTAACTGGGAACCAATCTTTGCGAAACGAGTGGGTGGCCACCCTCTTAGAAATCCGTTCAACCATCCTGCAAATAAAGAATTGCGGACAGAGTATACCCACGATATGTGTCCAAAAACATTAGATATTTGCTCAAAGACGGTGTTTATATCACTTAGCCCAGATTGGACAGAAGAACAGGTTGAAAAAGTTGTGGATAGTTGTAAAAAAGCAGGAGCAAATCTATAAAAATTTGATTAATTCTTATTGTTACTACTCTCCTCAAACGAGGAGAGTAGTAGCACCCCACCACCTTGATTTACACAAAAGACAATAAAAAAGTAAAATTGAAAGACCAACTCAAGGTTCAATTAATAGTTTATAAATAAACTTAATTAACCTCAGAAGATAATCTGGAAAACAGTTTTAGCAATCAACGCTACCGCAACAGAAACCATACCTACCAAACCCATTCCGCAAGAATAACCTGCAAGAATAATTGGAGTATACCTTTTCCATTGAGGTCCAATTTTTTTTGAAAAATAGAATCTTCCAAGCAGTGCTCCAGCAAACATAGGGAAAGCTGCATGAGGTAAAGCACCCAACCCACCTATCATTCCATAAAAAAGCCCCATAGGTAACTTTAATAATGTCATCACAACATATAAAACGCCTCCAAAGGCAGCCGCTGGTACAATACGAGAAAATTTAATAGCTTGTAACATCCAGTTAGAACCAGCGCCTTTTAAAGTACTGGTTACCCACAGAGTTTGGAACATAGCACTCATAGGCCACATCTTCTGTACATACGGATAAGTTGAAGAAGGTATGGGTGCCATTCTCCAGATAATTGACCAGAAAAGAAAACTACAAAAAAGCATTATAGCAAGTGTAGTAAACGATGCTTTGTAGTATGAAGTAAATTTTGTTCTTGTTAATTCTAAGGTTTTAAAAGTTTGAGCCAATCCACCGTGATTAAAATAAGGGATTGGAGCAAACCAGATATCTGCCCCTTTATATCCACTTAAAATAAAAGTACCTTCTCTAACATAAGGAAAAGAAACTCCTCCAGCAACGCCTGTTATACCAAACATTCTTGCAGAAGTATAACTCAATAAAGGGCTTAAAACAAAACCAAACATTACAAACAATATGATTGGAAACGCTGGAACAAGTATTTTGCAAATCACTATATAGATAAGTGTAGAAAGAAACCATAGCCCTAATGCAATAGGTAGCGGGTAATCTCCCCTATTTTCTGGAAGAACTTCCTTCTTTTTAATTGTACTTTTCCCTTTCTTAATATATGCTTGTATTGTCTTTACTAAACCTGTTATTGTAACAACTATAGCACTACCTATACCAACATTTATCCAGAAATCCATTGAAGCAACAATATTTGTAGGAATTGCTGTCATTCCTTGGTGCCAATTTTTAATTATACCTATCTTATAAAGTATAGGGTTTCCAATAAGATTTGCTACTACTGAACCAATAAAAGTACCACATACCACCCAAAAAGGTAGAACAAACCCTGACAACACTATACCAAGTTCTGTACTTATACCCAAAAGAGCAGCAGGAAATTTAACTCCTATCTTATCAGTAAAATCTATCCAAGGTATTGGAAGCAACTGAACAGGGTTAGACATCATCAACCCAGTTATGGTAGGTATTACCACATAAACCGCTCCAAATATAATGCCTATCATAGCAGAAATACTAAATACTCGCCACCTCCAAGTCTCCTTTTTACTAGAAGATTCTGCAAGAGCGTTCATTCCTTCTGCAGAAACAGGAGCCATAGGGAAAGGAAGGGATTCTCTGTCACTGGTTATCCTAAACAAAAAATATCCCATAGTATATCTATTAATTCTGTAAAGCACGTTATGTACAACTATTAGCAATATAGGTACAAGCCAAGCTCTATGGAAAAAAGTTCTTCTAATGATAGCGTCAGAATTTGCAGGTGGAACAGCCCATGTAGGTATTTTGTCGTGGAGCCCCATAGATTGAGCGTAAGGTGATTGAATAAGGTATTGTTTCCAAATAAGGTCGGCAAAAGCACCGCCCTGCAATGTAAGTCCAGCAGCTCCAAGTATCAAACCAGCTGACATAAGACCACTTACTATTTGGAATGTTACAAACAACTCTTGTCTTTTTAACTCTATAAAAGACCTCTTGGATATTTCAACAAGTAGAATAACAGTTACCCATGAAGCAGCCCCTACTAAGCCGCCCCCTGTCATAAGCCCAAGGTAAATGGTTCCGGGAAGCATTACAAATCCAATAAAAAGCGCAGCCCAGATAGTTCGTAAGTTAAACCCGTCGCGAAACTCCTCTTGTATCTCTAAATCTTGAAATTCATCTCTTATTTTTTCATCCATTTTACCTTCCTTTTTTAATCTATTTTAAGAATCTCTTTTCCCTTCTTCTCATAGTTCTTCTTAACTTCTTCATTAACTGTTCGCCATATAAGAAACTGTTTCCTCATACTGTCAAGAAATCTGCGGTTAAGACGTTTCCAGTCGGTCTCCTCACCACTTGTTCTTTTCATAACAAGAGTTATAAGGTAAAAATCATATTCTCCCATAGGTTTAAGAACCATTCTTACAGATTGGCTTACTGCCAAATCAAATGGTGCAAGCCAAACCTTGGTATCAAGCAAATACTTATTCTTACCAGAATCGAGTTTCTCATATTTTAATTCAGCTCCAGATGTATAAAAATTACCTATAGAAATATCAAGGTAAGCATTATAATATTCTGTTAAAAAAGTCACCATACCTAAAACCTCTATTTCGTTGAGAGTAAAAGGAAATTCAAATTCCCACAAATCTCCTTTAGGTTCAGGGAGAATCCATCTTCTGGTAACATCAGGAACAGCCATTTGAGAAGCTTTTCTGGCAGGATAAAGTGTTGATAAAAGTACAGTAATAAATATAATTATGGTTGCAAAAACAGCTGAAAGCGATGAATAGTTCAACACAAGCCCTTTAAGCATCCCCATAGACATAAGAAATTTTGCAAGAATCTGACCAAGGAGATACCCACTAACCGCTCCTAAAACAGCGTAAACAAGAGATTCTGCAAGGAATAAGGATGATATGTGAACAGGAGCAAGCCCAACGGCACTATATGTTCCTATCTCTCTTATTCTTTCATAAACAGAACCCAACATTGTATTTAAAACAATTAAGGCAGCTATAAGTATAGGTATCAAAAGATTAGCTAACCCTGAAAAAGATGTTAGTCCTATACTGCTATAAACATAAGTTTTACCTTCAAGTCCTGCAAAAATGTTTACTGCTAATTTGGACACAAAACTCTCTGTTACAGCCATCCCATCAACATCTTCGTTAAATCCAATAGCTATCGAATTGATAGTACCGTTCATATTCATAAGGGTAGTAAAAGGCATAATAATAACATTGTCTGACTCAACCCGTGGGAAAATATCAAGTTCTGTCTCTGTAGTTTCGGCAACTCTTTGACGCCTTGACTTTATTTGAGTTAGTTCAAGTTCTGGTATTACAGAAAAATTTACAGGTGTTATAAGTTCATTATCAAGGTCTTTCATATCACCAAACGTCTTGCCGTCAAACATTCCTTTCAAAAGAAATTCTTTTCCGTAAATTTCAACATATTTAATCCCAACATCATTTTTAGAAAGACCAAGATGAGTAGCTGTTCTTTCAGATATAATCACTGAATCTTCATTATCAGAATCGAACCACTGCCCCTTTGTTAATGAATCTTTAAAAGGCATTACTTCATTCGCTGATAAACCCAAAAGCCCCATTGCCAAAAAACTATTTCCATCGGAGATAACATCAATAGCTGTTCTATCGCCCACCTCACCCATAATATACCACGCTCTCGGAGAGATAACGCCGTGAGATGAAAATTCGTTTTCTACATAGTCAAAAACAACATTTGTTATAGGTGCGTGTGAGCGGTCCCTAAAAAGAATTCCTTTGTAGGAAGGGTTATAAGGTCTTAACACCTTATTGAACTTCATATGGGTCTTAATTGAAGTAAAAGAAAGTACTGTAAATGTAAGAAGAATCAAGGTAACAGAAGTTAAAGCAGTTCGTACTTTACGTCTTTTCATATTTGCAACGCCAAGCGAAAATGCTGTAGCAGTAGCCGTGACCCTACCAACATCAGTATTATAAATACTTGTACTTTCCATCTTCATCTGTTGCATCTGCTCTTCAAATTTAGAAGCAATAATAGTTATAACAATCCCAGATAAGGTTAAAACTATAAACGATAACAGGATAACCTCTGGCGCTTCGGTCAACTTAAAAGCAGGGTGAACACTTCTCATTATCCAATAAACTACAAGAAATATACCGCCAATACCAGCTATTCTTGCTTCTGTTTTTGAAAAACCAAAAATAAGCCTTTCTGCAAAAAAAGCAAAAGGCAACAGAAGCATAAAGTAGAAGATTATACCTTTCACAACATCATTAGCAGTGTTTCTTACATCAGGGTAAGCCCTTGATTCCATAGCAAGCGCTTGTCTGGAAAATTTCAAAAAATCATACCATTTTTTCTCTCTTCTTGCTTCTTCTGCTTGAGCAAGAAGTTTTCTTGACTCTTCTTGAAGTTCTGTAAGTCGCTCATTTTTAATACCAAACTTTTCAAAATTCGTTTTTCTAAAACTACTAAGAATATCCATATCTCTTGCACCTTGATATGGTGTGTTAAGAATAGAATTTATATCATCAACAGCAAAACCCATACCCTCTGCTTTTTCTTGGTTTACGTCTTTTCCTTCAGAATTTAAAAGCAAAAGTCTTCTGCCAAGCAGACCAGACAACCCAATAACCTTAACGTGAGTATCTGGTTTTGCAAAAACAACAGCAAGGGGTTCCGCATAAGATGTCCAAGTACTAAAAACATTACGTAAATAAAAACCGTACTGGGTAGGAAGACTGTTTGCTCTATCAAAAACATCTATCTTATTAAGAGAGGTAAGATATTGAGGGTCTATCAGTTCAAAAACACCTATAGGTTTTGCTTCAAACAGGACATGCATCCAACTTTTATCTCTATAATCCATTACAACCCTTATAGGATATTGCTGAGCACCGCCACTACCTAAATCTGAAGCAAGAACAATTTTTCCTGTTTCAGTATCAAGCAAAAAACCAGACAATTCACCAACAGTACTCATTTTTAACATAGAAAATTGAGCTCTACCTCGTTCATCGGCAAGTCCAATCAAACTATTTCTAACTCCAAGAGAAGTTTTTTCCTGAGTATAACCTCTACCAGTCATTCTCGGCACAACAAGAGCATTAACAACCGGGTCTTTAGGAACAAAACTTGTTGTTGGGTCAAAGGTTGTTACATTAACTGTCAATGAAGCAAGGGAATCTTTTAAATCGAGTTCTGTTTCTGGAAAAAGTTTTTCATCTCCAACTGCCTTTTCAAGAAGTTTCTTTATAAAAAATGTCTGTTTTTTTACGTTTGCAATATTAACTTTTTCAAAAGTATCTGTTGGAGTATCAACCCTCCATCTACCGTCGTTAACAGTAACAAGAGAAACAGATGGAACTCCGCTATATATAACATATTCTCCGTCTGTCCTTATTTTACACGGCATAAAAGTGTTCCACACTCTACCTTTTTCTGGCATTATGCCATTTACAAGAGCAAATTCCTCATTGTAACCAAATCTTTTACATATCTCGCCAGAGTAATCAAGGAATTTTCTTGCAAAGGAAGTCATAGCCCTCTGGTGAAAAGCTTCTTCGGAGTTATACCACACGCCTAAACCTGAACCTCTATCAGAAAGTTCAAGGCCTATGAAAAGAGAAACGTTTATTCTATCTTTATCAGAAATTCTTTTCTTAAAGAGAGGGTCTTTTCTTAAATGTTTCTGCACAAAATCGTTAATTCCTCTCATACTATGAAAGTGAGAGGAGGTAGCAAGAAATAACAGCGTTCTATCAGGTGGGTTTTCTTTAAAATATTCAGCAATTTCAAGCATAGTAGCAATACCAATAGAAGAAGTAGCGCCCGGTGCTACGGAAGGAACAACACTAATACTATCATAATAACTTTGTATTACTATAACCTCATTTTTTAATTTACTGTTCTTTCCTTCCATATATCCGAAAATATTGTAATCATCAGTTTTCTGCCAAGTCATTCGAGCAAATATTTCAGCATCTTTATTTTTACTTGCAACATCAATCAAATATTGGCTATTCTCCCCAGCATAAAACCTTGGAACATCTATTGGAGTATCAACAAACTTCTTCTCTGCTTCTAACCTGGTAATATTTCCAAGATTAGTAAAAACAAAAGCCCTTGCACCCAACATAGCAAGAGTTTGCCACATATCTGCAGAATCAAAATCCAGAAGTATTATGCTACCTTCGACATCGTGTCCATCGAGCAATTTCCAATCACCTTTCTTTGCATAAATAATTTTACCTTTAACTCCTGCAGGAGGCACAGTAGAAGTCCTAATCAAGTTAGGCCATAAACAATACAGGTTAGTGTTTTTACCATCAACAGTCACATAAGCAAACTCTTGAACAGGCATAGGAACATTAAACTTTTCTTTAGTAATTTTGGTAAGACCTGCTTCTTTAAATTTTTTCTCGATAAAGTTAGAAGCCTCTATATGACCTTGGTAACCAGGTACTCTTGAAGAGAGAGAAGAAAAATATTTTAAGTATTCAATAGAATCATTAGCATTTAAAAGACAAGGTAAAACAAAAAGCAGTGCAATAAAATAGGCTTTAAGCCTGAATCTATTCCTCATTTTTAACTTCCTCCCTAATTTTTAACCAAGCATTTTTTGAACCTGGATTTACATTTAATTCCTTTACAAACTCTTCTTTTGCTTCTTTTTCTCTACCCGTTTCTTCATAAATCATACCCTTTAAAAAATGTACATTCGGGTAAAATTGATTGGCAGAAAGAACTTTATCGCAGTTTTCCATAGCGGTTTCATACTCTTTATTATAGTAACGTACAAGTGAATTATTAAAGAGAAGATTTGTGTTATCAGGAAAATAAAAAAGACCTTCTTGTATCCACTTATCAGCTAAAGAAAGGTCATTTTTAATAATATAAGCCATTATCATCTTTTCGTATCCCAATGCACTCTTCTCTTTTTCCAAAGATTTTTTCCATAACAAAATTGCTTTATCAACATCTCCAGAAGCAAAAAAAACATCCCCTTCTTTAATTTCTTTTGCCCCTTGAGGATCTTTCGAACTGAAAGGATAGCAACCACAAAAAAAAAATAATAACAAAAAAAGCAATATTTGATTAAATTTCATTTATTAAAAACCGAATTAAACCTTTTAAAACGCCTTATCAATATAAAACCAAGCAACAATAACACAACTATCAAAACAATTCTACTAACAATACTTTCTCTATTTAGAACAGTTGGCCACAAAGTTACTATAGAAACAATTATTGCGACATCTTCCCATAAAGGCGTTTTCTTAAATTCCTTATTATCTTTCATTTGATTTTTTCAAGTAACCACAAGTCAATTACCAAAACAAACTATAATTTTGAGAGCCCAAACCCAACAATTTTAAATTATCTTTTACTTCTATATCTTGATAGTGCCGGGAGGGGGACTCGAACCCCCATGCTGGAAGCATACGCCCCTCAAACGTACGTGTCTGCCAATTCCACCATCCCGGCTATCATTTATATTACTCTATTATAACATTTTTTCTGTCAAGGTAAAGTTCAGCACAAATCCTTGCAAGTTTTCTCACTCTTCCTATAAACCTTACCCTTTCACTAACGCTTATCGCCGTTCTTGCATCCAGAAGATTAAATATGTGTGAAAGTTTCAAAACATAATCGAACGCAGGGTACAAAACTTTCTCTCCGAGAATTCTTTCTGCTTCTCTTTCAAATTTTTCAAACAATTCAAAAAGCATATCTGTATCTGCTTTATCAAAACCATAAATAGAATAATCTTTCTCTCTATCTTTGTAAAGTTCACCATAAGAAACATTATTACTCCATAAAAGTTGATAAACATTACTCTTTTTTTGAATAAAGTTTGATATTCTATCCAACCCGTACGTAATTTCAACTGAAGGTGGAGAGAGATCTATTCCACCAGCTTGTTGCATATAAGTGAATTGAGTAATCTCAAGCCCATCAAGCCAAACCTCCCACCCTACTCCCCACGCACCTAAGGTTGGAGCCTCCCAATTATCCTCAATAAACCTTATATCATGTTTTGCAACATCTATACCTATAGATGAAAGACTTTTAAGATAAATCTCTTGTATGTCCTGTGGAGGAGGTTTCATAATAACCTGTATTTGGTGATGCATATATAGTCTTATTGGATTATCCCCATACCTTCCATCAGCTGGTCTAACAGAAGGCTCCATATAAACAACATTCCACTCCTTTTCTCCAAGAATACCAAAAAAAGTTGCTGGGTTAAGAGTGCCCGCTCCCACCTCTACATTATATGGGTGCCAAAGGTAACAACCTCTACTTAACCAGTAGTTCTCCAAATTTCTCCAGATATCCTGAAAGGTAATAGTCTTATTTTCCATTTTTTAGATATTATACTTAAACTTATGATATTGTCAAAATGCCCATTCCCATTCTTGTTTTTAATATGTATAATAAACTTTAATTAATATATTATACAATATTTATTAAGGGTGCACAATATAATCATTTGACAACCCACGTATGAAGGATATAATTTAATCACAAAATCAATTTATTCAAAAATTCTTACCATTAAAAGGAGAAGAAGATGAATATCTATAACGAAGAATTGAAAGAAATTATTGATTTATGGAACCTAAAACCTGAGGTTAAAAAAAAGATTTTTAACCTACTTGATGAAAATCCCTCTATAAAACCTGCTCACCTTTTCCGTTATTATTGTCCCGACGAAAAACAGAATAAGGTCGGTAAATTAGAGAAAATGTTTACTCAAAAATTTAATTCAAAATACGCCCTTGCTGTCAACTCTGGAACATCTTCTTTATTAGCAGCTCTTGTTGCCTGTGACATTGGTCCTGGAGATGAAGTTATAGTGCCTGGGTACACTTTTTTTGCTAGCGCCTCTGTGGTTGTTGTAGCAAAGGCTATCCCTGTAATTGCAGAAATAGATGAAACCCTAACTTTAGATGTAAAAGATGTAGAGAAAAAAATAACCCCTCAGACAAAAGCCATTATCCCTGTTCATATGAGAGGATTACCAAGCAATATGGACGGAATAATGAAAATAGCTAAAAAATATAAACTAAAAATCATTGAAGACGTAGCACAGGCAGCAGGCGGAAAATATAAAGACAAATATTTAGGAACCTTTGGAGATGCAGGATGTTTTAGTCTTGATGCGTACAAGATAATCGCAACTGGTGAAGGCGGCATGCTTTTAACCGATGACGAAAAAACCTATATTAAAGCTCAAAGTTGGCACGATACGGCAGCTTGTTGGAGACCCAACAGATATGAAAAAGAAAGAATGCAAGGAGAACTTTTCTGTGGAGAAAATTATCGGCTCAGCCAAGTACAAGGTGCTATAGGTATTGCACAAATGAAAAAACTCAATAAGTATATAACTAAACTTAGAAAGAATAAAAAGATTCTTATGGAATCCTTGGAAGGAAAACTTAAAACTCAAACCTTAGCCCCAATAAACGATATAGAAGGCGATTGCTCCACAAACTTAATTCTTCTTTCTAAAACTTCTGAAAAAACAAAAGAAAAACTTGAAACTCTTAAAAAGAAAGGAGTACCTGCAGGCGGCATATACGACCAAACAGTAAGAGATTGGCATATTTACAAGTTCTGGGAACACATTTTGCAGAAGAAAACGCCCACAGAAGAAGGGTGCCCTTTCACCTGCCCCTACTACAAAGGAGAATTGCCTGACTACAACCAGAATATGTGCCCCCAAACCCTTAGCATACTTGAACGGGTTATAAGCATATCAATAAATGAAAACTGGACCAGGCAAGATATCAAAAAAATTGCTGAAACAATAATAGAAAACCAGTAAAGTTTAAGAAAAGACGGTGTTCCCCCTGCATGTTATTCCGAATTTATCCCGAGTACCCCCGAGGGACCCTTTACGGAGGTCTGCCCTCCGTCTTTATGGGACGCAGGCGAAAGAGGAATGGAGAGGTTGTTATGCAACACGCCCTCCCTTTATTCCACCAGTAAAATTTGACATTATAATTTACATAAGTCATAATAATACAAAATTAGAGTGCCCACTGGGCTTAATAGGGAAGTGCTAAAAGCCACGCTCCCGGCGCTGTAAGGATAAACGAAATTCTAATCCACTCTTCATATAACGAAGGGGAAGGAAGAAAAGTAGGTTATAAAATCCTAAGTCAGAAGACCTGCTCTAATAATGCCAACCTTTTCCTGCGGGATAACAGGAAGAAGGAACAAGTTTTCGGGCAAAGTAAATCAGGGTGCAGCCCGTCACGTATGTGGCGGGCATTTTTTTTATCCCATACCAACAGGAAAAGAAAAAATGAAGAAAAAAGGATTTACTTTGATTGAACTGCTTGTTGTAATTGCTATAATTGCCATACTTGCAGCAATGTTGTTACCAGCCCTTGCTAAGGCAAGAGAGCAAGCAAGAAAATCTGTCTGTATGAACAACCTTAAGCAATTATCTCTTGCTTTCCTTATGTATGTAAACGATTATCAAGAGTACTTTCCTCCAGCATACTATTTCGCTTCTGATTGGAGTTGGCAGAACAACTGGGATTTCTATATTGAGTACGAAGGGTGGGAAGTTGACCCAAATAAAACAAAAGGCGGTATCATATCTTCTTATTGTCCTTCTGGAGAGGTATGGCAATGCCCTTCATTTTTCGTAGAAAAAATAGACAGACCTTCTACTGGTTACGCTTACAATAGTTATATTGGTGGTGATTTGGGTGCTTCCTCCCCTACCCTTCCAGTAAAAATGGCTGCAATCAATAATCCTACAGAGACAATACTCCTTGCTGATAGCGGATATTTAAATACCACTACAGGTAAAATCGATGGTAACAATATTTTGAGAGGACCAAACGACCCTTCGTATCAATGGATAGGACCAAATGTTCATTTTAGACATAACAGCACAGCCAACGTTGCTTTTGTTGACGGAAGTGTTCGTTCTTATGCCACTAAATACAATATAAGTGCTACAGAAAAAAACCTGGCAGACCTTTCTTCTGACGGGAAAATGTATGAACTTAAATAAGGAATACAAATGAAAAGAAAAATAATTTTCCTTATTAGTTTGGGTGTTATTATACTTCTTTTTTTTCTTCTACCAAACTCCAAAAAAGATAACACCATTGTACCTAAAAACGAATCTAAATTAAGAATAATATCACTTGGTCCTTATGTTACTGAAAACCTGTTTCTGCTTGGAATGGACAAAAATATAATTGGTTTAACAATTCACGACCTTCCTGAGAGAAAAAAAAGGAAAGAAATTATAGGCACCCTTATTGCTCCCAACATAGAAAAAATACTTACCTTAAAACCAGATATCGTTATCGGCGCAAAAGAAGGTAATAAACCAGAAACAATATACGAACTTCAGAAGTTAGGAATAAGAACCCTTACATTAAAAGAACTCTACTCATTTGATGATATTAACAACAATTTTCTTGCATTGGGAGAAATCCTTAATGTTAAAAAAATAGCTGAAAATATTATTTCAAGAAACCTAACAGAACTAAATCAAATATTAGACAAACCAGAAGAAGAAAAGAAGAAGAAAGTTTTTTTCATACTTGGTTTCAACCCTCTTATTACAACTGGAAGGAATACCTATATAAACGAAATGATATCTTTTGCAGGTGGTGAAAACATTTTCAAAGATATAGAGAAAAAATGGTTCACTTGCTCTTTTGAAGAAGTTGTCAGAAGAAATCCAGATGTTATACTATTTATAGGAATGGATAAAGATACCAACTTTTTTGATAACAGACTTTCCGAAATAGGTGGAATAAAAGAATCTTCCTGTTACGAAATGGAAGATACCGTTATTGGTAGCCCCACACCAGAAACTTTTGTTAACTCAGTTAAAAAATTAAACGAACTATTTTACAAGCTACCTTAAAAAATCCCCATTTTTGCCCTCTACCCATAGTGAAGAGGGATTAAGGGTGAGGGGGTCTTTTGCTTTACGTCTTTTTGTGTCTTTGCAAGCGTTTCTTAGCGTGGCAATTCCCTCGGGGATACTCGGGACAAGACCCGTCAAAGGCGAAAAGGAATGAGGTAGGGATATAACAATGGTAAGAATGAAAAAAGGAACAATATTGTCAATTAAAAATAGATATCTTCTATTGTCAGCATTGTTTTTAACTACCCTAATTTTTGGAATAAGTGTTGGTGTCAAAAACATAAATTTTTTGCACTTCTTTTCTCTTTCAGAACTTGATAAAACAATTCTTCTACGTATCCGAATACCTCGAATTCTGGCAACTTTTATTGTAGGAGCAGGATTATCTGTTACCGGTTCAGTTTTACAAGCTACCTTAAAAAATCCGCTCGCAGAAAGTTATACACTCGGAATATCAGGGGGCGCTTCACTCGGAATATGTGTAGGAGTTCTTATGGGAAAGGTTCTGGTTATACCTTTTTTTGCCTTCATAGGAGCTTTAGCAAGCGTATCAATAATACTTACCGCCTCAATAAAAAAACGTTTTTCAAACACATCAATAATACTTTTAGGGGTGGCTCTCAACTTTCTATTTTCTTCTTTTGTCTTATTCCTTTTAGCAGTAGTAAAAAACGATAAGTTTCAATCCACAATGCTCTGGCTTATAGGTGATTTTTCTTCCTTCCCTACAAAAATTTTACCTTTATCTTTTATCATTATACTCTGCTTATCATTATACTTTGTTTTTTCGGGCAAAATTTATGATATTTTAAGTTTAGGAGACGAAAAAGCAACCTCTTTAGGGATAAACGTAGAAAAAGAGAAGAGGACATCTTTTTTCTTATCCTGTATTATAGTAGGGTTATGTGTTAGTTTATCTGGTTTAATTGGTTTTGTAGGGCTAGTCTCTCCCCATATATCAAGATATTTTTTTGGCACTCCGCACAAGAAAAACCTACCAGCAACTTTTTTAATAGGTGCAACTTTTCTTATGTCTGCAGATACAATTGCAAGAACTCTTATAAAACCGATAGAAATACCTGTTGGAGTAATAACAGGGTTTTTTGGAGGACTATTTTTTCTCTTTATGCTTTTATATAGACGAGAAAGAGGGATTTAATATGTTAAAACTAAAAAACCTAAGTTTTTCGTATAAAACAACTCCAGTATTAGGGAACATATCAACTGAAATAAAACAAGGCGAATTTCTAGGGATAATCGGTCCTAACGGTTCTGGTAAAACTACTCTACTAAAGTTAATCGTAAGAATATTAACTCCTTCAAAAGGCAATATTTTTCTTGATACAAAAAATATAAAAGATATACCCTACTCAACATATTCGCAGAAAGTTTCCTTCCTACCCTCAAACCTTGAAACCCATTTCCCTTACACAGTTGAAGAATTCATTTCAACAGGCAGAGCTCCTTATATAAATAGATACGGTATCCTGAATGCGGAAGACCTCCAAATAATTGAAGAAACAATGGCTCTTTTTGAATTAAAAGATTACAACAACTTAAATATAACAGAACTTTCTGATGGAGAAAAACAGAAAGTTTTTCTTGCGCAAACAGTCGTTCAACAACCCGCTTTACTAATTCTTGACGAACCCACATCTCACCTTGATATAGGTCACAGTTACAAAATTATGGATATAATAAAAGAACTAAACAATAAAGGAACAACCATTATATCAGTTTTGCATAACCTAAACCTTGCATCAGAGTATTGTAGCAACCTTACTCTTATGAATATAGGCAAGATAGTTTCCTCAGGTAGCCCTTCTGATGTCTTAACCTACCAAAATATAGAAGAAACATATAAAACAAAAGTTTTAGTCTACAAAAACCCTCATTCAGGCAAACCTTACGTCTTTGGACTTCCAGCCCACCAATTAAAAAACTCTAAAACTTGATTTCCCCGCCCTCAAGAGGAGAGGCAATTAGAGGGGAAATTCTCTCTCGCCCATTTTGTTATCTTGAACTTGTTTCAAGATCTCTAACCTAACCCACTTAACATAAGCGGTAAAAACGAGATTCCGGATCAAGCCCGGAATGACATAAATGGGGAAGCGGAAGCAATAGCAAAGATGAAATAAGGAAAACACACACCATACTTTTTTAGTTCTTATTTTCAAAACTTGACAAACAAAATAAAATAAGTATAATAATTGTATTGATATCATTTTAGTTATTATTGCAAGGGCAGGAAGCAAATTTTTATTGTAAATACTCCGTAATAAAGAGTAAGAGCAAGGTTTTGAATTAAATTATATTTACTGTCATATTTTATTCTAATAATTTCCAAAAAACCTTCCAAAAACTCCTTAAATTTGGTGTATTATATTTTTATTTTTATTAAATATTATGAAAAATTTATTCAAAAATATTGGGTTTTTTACTCTACTATTAACCTTGTTAATATCCTCTTCTGCTTTTGGGGCTTGGGTACTCGGTGGAGACGCAACATTTTCTGGGCAGAGAATTATCCTAACACCTGCATCAGGGGATAAAGCAGGGGCTGCCTGGTCTGATTATCAACTTGACTTATCAAAGGACTTTGATTTTACTTTTATAGCCAATTTTGGAAATCGAAATAGTGACGGTGCTGACGGTATCGCCTTTGTTTTTCATCAAGACCCCAGAGGAACAGGTGCTTTTGGAGACACATCTTATGGAGGAGAATGGATAGGATGTTATGGTATTCTTCCAGCGGTTGCTGTGGAGTTTGATACCTACCAAAATACTGCCAGAGGCGACCCAAGTGCTGACCATATAGGTGTTAACCTTTATCCTGCCAACGGTACTGGTGTCCCCAACCATTCAGGGCAAGCGGCTGTGCAAGCTCGTCGTACTAATACCAACATTGAAACAGGAAACGATTATACAATAAGGGTTGTTTGGACTGCCTCAATAAATAGGTTGCAGGTCTATTTTGATGGTTCACTTAGATTAACTATGACAAGAGATATTGTTTCTCAAGTTTTTGGTGGTAACCCTTTAGTGTGGTGGGGATATACAGCTTCAACTGGTGGTGCTTGGAATAAACACGAAGTTCTTGTCAACCCATCTATGTCAGTTACAAAAACAGGTCAGCCAACATCAGTAAACTCTGGCGAAGAGATTACCTACACCATAACAATAACAAATACAGGAAACGCTACAGGTATAGTCGGAGAGATTGAAGATACTCTCCCGTCTGGTTTAACTTATGTAAACGGTTCAACAACTGGACTTACCACAGACAACCCCACCATTAACGGACAGAAACTTACTTGGACTGGTTGTTGGTGCGTTCAACCAGGAACGTCCAACAGACGAACCCTTACTTTTAAAGCAATTGCAGGCGAAACACCGGGTATTACATATAATAGCGTTATAATAAGAGGTTCTTTCCCAGATACTGGCTCGGGAGGTACGGCTCCTGTAACTATACACGGACCTGTTTTAACTCTGGAAAAATTTGTTGACAAGACAACTGCGACTCCCGGTGAAGAAATCATTTATACAATACAATATAAAAATATAGGCGACAGAGACGCCAGAAACATTATTATAGTTGATACAGTGCCTTTTTATACTTCTTATGTTGCAGGTAGTTTAAAATCTGGAGCTGCTAACTCAACGTATCAGAATGCGACTTCTCTGACTGATGCTCAAGATAGTGATATTGGGAATTCTGATGGGACAACTGTGTCTTTTATTATCCCTTCTGTATCTGCAAATGTTACGAGAAGGGTCTTTTTTAAAGTAAAAGTGGATTAAAAGCAAGAGGGAAAGCCCATCCTTTCCCCTTCTACCCTTAGGGGAAAGGAAAGTATGGGAGAACAATTTCCTCCCTTCTGTCTTTGCGAGTCGTTTTGTGACGTGGCAATCTCGCCGAAGGCGGAAAAGAAGGGAGGTTACGTGAGTTAGATGAGAGATCCTGAAACAAGTTCAGGGTAACAAAGTGGGACATAAGAATAAAAACATTTTATTTACATATTACAAGGAGGTGAAATAATGAAAAAAATTGGTCAGATACTTGTATTATCGTTATTTCTTTTTACCGGCATCGTAACAGCTCAAACAAAAGGGTCAACTGCTCCTTCACAAAAGGAAGGTCTTTCTCTTGTAATGAGTGTTGAAAGAGAGGCAACCATTAAAAAAGACGGTAAAACTCAAATAAAATTGGAACCGGTAAAGAAGACCTCAAAAGGGGACATACTTGTTTATACTCTTAAATATAAGAACGAGGATAAAGAAAAACTTACATCCGCATCTTTTGTAACCCCTATACCCGAAGGAACATCTTATCAAGATAAGAGCGCTGTGGGTAAAGGGACTGATATTCTTTTTAGCATTGATAAGGGAGTTGTGTACCGGAAACCCCCTATCAAATATTCTGCCAAAACTTCTGACGGTAAAACAGAAGAAAAAGTGGCAACTCCGGATATGTATACACATATAAGATGGGTTTTAATGAAGGACTTACAACCTGGAGATACAGGAAGTGTAACCTTTAAAACAAAAGTAAGATAACTATAAGGAGGAAGTAATGGAAGTAAAAAGTAAAAGTTTGTTTAATAAAAAGAAAAGAAAAAAAGGAGGTGAAATAATGAGAAAAGTTCTTTTAATTTCAAGCATAATAGCAATCTCAGCACTTATGTTTGCGCCTATGGCAATGGCTAAAGGAACTCCAGCTGGCACTGAGATTAAAAACAAAGCATACGCTGATTATAAAGATGCAAACGGCAACGATAAAAGCAGAGTATACTCAAACGAAGTAACTACTGTAGTTAGCCAGGTTGCAGCTATAAACATAACACCTAACACTGGTAACCAAAGTGGTGTTGCAGGTAGCGAAGTTGCTTATCCAGTAACAATATGTAACGATGGCAACGGAGACGATACCTTTACTCTCGGTGTAGCAGATACAACCTGGACATCAAAAATATATTTTGATACCAACGGCGACGGTGTTTGGGACCCACTTACAGAAACAACTGAGGTAACAAGTACAACTCTACTTGCAGCTGATGCTTGTTATAAGGTTATTGTTGTTACAACAATACCTCCAACAGCAGCAGATGGAGCAGAGAGTACTGCAACTTTAACTGCTACATCAACTTTTGATAACACAGTTAAAGAGACAGGTACATATAAGACAACCTCATTAAAAGCTGTATTTAGTATAGTGAAATCTGTGGTTGACACTCCAGCAAACCCGGTACCTGGTGATATCATAACTTACAGAGTTAACGGTGAGAATACCGGTAGCGCTGATGCAGAAGATATTAGAGCTGAAGATACTATCCCTACTGGAACAACTTATGTTGCTGGAAGTATGAGATATGGGCCCATAACAACTACATACTCCACTGCAACAGCTCTTACTGACGCTAACGATGGAACTGAACAAGATGGTATAGGCGGTTACTTTGACGGAACTAAGGTTATATATACAAGAGAAACCTTCCCAGCAGGAGAAAAAGGTTCTTTCTTCTTCCAGGTAAAAGTGAACGACACAATAACTGAAGGCACAAATATTACCAACACGTTGACTGCATACCACAAACATATTGATTTGCCTACAGAATATACAACAACCAGTAATACAACTACAACTACAGTAGGTTCTAAACCAGCTATAGAGGTAAAAGACAACGGTATATACTCAGGTGACCCCGGTACTCAGATTGTCCACGCCTTTACTGCTACAAACAAAGGGAACGCACCTGATACAATCAATATAACCTACTCATCTGGATTGGGCTGGACTTGGAAATTTTGGGTAGACGTTGATGGTAATGGTATCCCCGGCACAGACGGCGATTACGAAATTTACGACACAAACTCTGACGGCATAATAGATACAGGAGTCCTTGCTGCAAACGGTGGGTTTATAAACATCCTTGCGGTTGCAACGATACCTGTTGGCACAACAGATGCTAATGTTGATACCACTACCGTTACAGGAACTTCTGTTAAAGATAACACCTTAACAGATGCAATAACTATAACTACAACCTGTAAAGCACCTGTATTATCTCTTAGCAAAACAGTGTCACCAGAAGGACCTCAACCTCCAGGAACTGAACTTACTTACACAGTAACTGCTACCAATACAGGTTCTGGAAACGCAACATCTATTATTATTTATGATGTTGTACCTCAATATACTACTTATGTGACTGGTAGTATCAAAACAGGTGATACTGTTGCGACTTTGATAACAAGAACCGATGCTTCAGATAATGATGGAGGTAGTTATGACTCCAACTCCAAAACAATAAGAGCAGGCGGTTCAGGTACACCTTTAACACTTGGGCAGAACGGAACTTGGGTGCTCCAGTTTAAGGTAACGATTGATTAAGTAAGGAAAAAAATGATAATAGGAGTAATTAAAAAACTTTTGAGGTATAAAAGACCGGCGGCAGTAGCTGTTGTAAGTATGCTGTTTTTTGCTTACACTATTGCTCTTTTTGCGGCACCTACGCCGCCGGGCACTCCTATTATTAATATTGCTTCAGTTGAATATAAAGATGCCAACTTGAACCCTTATGATGGAGATACCCCACCTGTAACAACTATTACTACAGAAAGAACTCAAGGTATTATAGAGTTTTTCAACGAGAATTGGGAACCCAAATCTGTATATAAGGTAGGCGAAACGTTATATATACAGGTAACAGATTTAGACCAGAACATTTACAGAGATATAGAAGAGACAGTAACCATAACCCTTACAGATAGCCAAACAGGTGATACAGAAACTATAACACTTTATGAAACAGGGATTGATACAGGTGTTTTTAGGGGCTCTATACCTACAACTTCTGCTCCTTCTGTTCCAAACAACGATATTCTATCAGTAAGAGAAAACACTATTATTAAAGCCATATATACCGACCCTCTCGACCCACAACCTGTGGTTGAAAGTGTTGCTTATATAGACCCTTATGGAATTGTTTTTGACTCTATTACAGGCAACCCAATAGAGGGTGTGGTTGTAACCCTGATGGATGCAAGTACAGGGGTAGCAGCTGACTTACCTTTTGACCCTAACCCTGTTACAACCGATTCTGACGGAAAATACGCTTTTCCTCTGGTCCCACCCGGAATATTTTATCTTTCATTATCTTCTCTACCAGAAGGTTATACTTACCCTTCAGTTGTTCCTACCTTAGAGATGCCTTCAGGGTACGAAATAGTCAACGGTTCAAGGGGCGAGAATTTTGAACTTACACCTTTAACTCCACCTTTAAATATAGATATCCCTATAGACCCAAAAGCATCAGAGTTTAGCATAACAAAAACAGCCAATAGAACAACTGCTTCTATAGGCGATATTATCAGATATTCCGTAAAAATAACCAACCAAGGTAATGTTGATATAACCAACATAAGTGTTACAGACGTGATGCCGCATAGTATAAGTTATGTTGAAGGTTCCACAAAGTTTGATTCTTTACCCGCACCCAACCCAACAATTACAGGTAGAACACTTGTTTGGGATATACCTATAATCAACTCCAACACTTCTATAGAAATAACATATAACGCCATAATCAGTGTTGGTACTAAAAAAGGTGACGCTAAAAACAGAGTTATAGCAACTGGAACAAGTGTTGGTAAAAGCATTTCTTCACCTCCAGTATCTTTCACTATAAAAATTAATGAAGGTGTTTTCACTTCAAAAGGCACTATTATAGGTAAAGTTTTCCTTGATAATAACAGAAACAAAATTCAAGACACTGACGAATCAGGTATAAAAGGTGTTGTCTTATATACTCAAGATGGTACACGGATTGTAACCGATGAACAAGGAAAATACTCAATACCTGGTGTTACTCCCGGCACTCATATAATAAGGATCGATAAGACAACTATTCCCGACGGATTAAAACCATACCCTATATCAAACAGGTTTATGGGTAACAATATCTCACAATTTGCTGATATACTCCCAGGTGGACTATTTAGGGCTGATTTTGCTTTAATAGAAGAAGATATATCTAAAGACGAAACACCTACAACTATAAATACCATACAGATAGCTTCTTTCCAAAAAAGAGATACTAAAAACGCTATACTTACCGCACAAAAATTAGAGAAAGAAGGATTTAAGAACCTTAGGGTTGAACTTATACAAGATAAACTAACTTTAAGAATGGGTAACTATAACTCAACAGCAGATGCACAAGTTGACCTTAAAAAAATTAAAAAGGACTACTCGAGTGCGTTTGTCAGAAGGGCGTATATACTTCCTGATAGAGTTGTTTATCCAGATGTTTCACAAAAAACTGATGAGACCATTGTAAAAGAAGTTGTAGAAACACCGGTCGCACCACAAACTCAAGAAGAAAAACTGGAGTTATTAAAGGAAGATATAGTAAATATGGTACCTGAACTTGATTTTATTTCTCCTTTAGATGGGACATATCTACCTAAAAAATCTACCAACGTAATGTTTAAGGCGCCTTTAAATACTGCAGTTACTTTATATCTTAACGGTACAAAAGTAGAAGATACAAAATTAGGTATGAAACTTGAAAGCAACCGTTCAAGAACATCTGTATATGAATATATAGGTCTACAATTAAAGCAGGGAGCCAGCAACATTTTTAAGATTGAAGTTGTTGACCAGTTTGGAAACGTTAGAGGTGTAAAAGAGGTTACAGTTACAACTCCAGATAACCCGTTTGAGATTGTGGTCAACCCAAAAGAAAAGAAGGTTCAAGCAGACGGAATATCTATACTTGAAGTGGAAGCATTTATTAAAGATAAAAACGGTAACCTGCTTGAATATCCTACCTCTTTTACTGTTGAAACAAGTGTAGGCGAAATAGTTACCAAAGATATAGACAAATCAACCCAAGGTATACAAGTATCTTGTAATAAAGGGGTAGCAAAATTCCAGATTTTATCTCCAATATCTCCTTCTTTATCCACAATAAAGGTTTATTATGACAATTTGGTTGGTGAAAATACAGTATTCTTCTCTCCTTACCTGCGTCCTCTAATGCTTATAGGTTATGGAGAGGTTGCTCTTGGGTATAGCAGAACAAAAGGCAACACATCTTACCTTGATAAAAACTGGATGAAACAAGAAGGTCTTGGGGTTGCAGGAAGAGGTGCGCTTTTTGCTAAAGGAGATATAGGTAACGGTTTCCTTCTTACGGCGTCTTTTGATACTGCAAAAGAGAAGGATGACGATTTCTTTCATGAAAGAGTTAAAAACACAGAAACAGAAGACAAATACCCTATATACGGTGATGATAGCAAACTCGAATATGAAGCCGAATCAAAAGACAGAATGTATATAAGGGTAGATAAAGACGAATCCCATATTATGTATGGAGATATACGGACAGGGTTTAACGATTCAAAACTTAACTCTTACGAAAGAACTTTTACAGGGTTAAAATCAGAAATCAAGAAAGAGGATTTTTCTTTCAAGAGCTTCTTGAGCCATACCAACCAGGTCCAAAAAATTGATACCTTCCCAGCAAAAGGTATATCTGGTTACTACTATCTTACCAGCAGGTCTGTTATTGAAGGTAGCGATATGGTTATTATTGAAACACGAGATAGAAACCGACCAGAAAAAATACTTACAAAAGATAGAATGAGAAGAGGTAACGACTACGTTATAGATTATGATATTGGTGGTATTTTATTCAAAAGAGCTATACCTTCTCACGATAGCAACCTTAACCCTATCTTTACCGGGTAACACAACAGTAAAGACAGAGTTTTCTCAGACAGAATCTATATTTGATATAAGCAACACCTTCACTCCCAAAAAAGATACAGGTTGGTTGATTGAAGTTGATTCGCACCCTACCGATAACCTGCTATTATCTGCATACTACAGAAATATAGGCGACTACTTTGATAACCCATCAGCTATTGATGTAATGAGAGGTACAGAAAAATACGGGTTTGAGGCAATACTTAAAGCAGATGAAACAACCTGGTTAAAAGCCACCTACTTTGATGAGAAAGATACTCTTAACAATATGAAACACCAGTTTGGCAGTATCGGTGCCGGTAAAAAAATAGGTAAAACAACCATAGAAGCAGAATTTTATAGAGAGACAGCAACCGATAATTATGTATCACCATCAAGCCCTTCTTCCCGTGAACCATTTGATTTTAGCGAAGATACACCAGAAGAAGCAACAGGTGCAAAGGTAAGGATTGAACAGCAACTCAATTCAAAGGTATCTGTCTTGCTTGAACATAAACAAAATTTCCTTGCAGACGAGGGAACAGCAACCCGTGCAGGAATAGATTACAAAATTGATGATACTAGAAAAGCGTACCTACGGCAGGAATACGGACATTTTGAGGATAGAAAAGAGATGAGAACAGCGCTTGGAGTGGAAGCAGACCTTACACCTTCAACTTCAGCTTTTAACGAATACCGTTTGAGCGGTGGCATAGACGGGAACAATTCTCAACAAAGTATTGGATTGCGTAACAAATTCAATTTAGCCGATAACATTACAGGCAACGTATCCGTTGAAAACCTTACTACTCTTAGCGGAAAAGAGCGGCAGAGCCAACCAGACGCTTTTGCTGCTGCTTTAGGGCTTGAATACCTACCTAAAGATGACCTAAAAATAACATCAAGGTTTGAACATAGGCGCCAGACATCGGAAAGGTCTAACCTGGCAGAGTTATCTATTGCAACTATGCTTAACCCAGAATACTCATTTATGCTCAGACAACGGTTATTCTACAACTCCTTTATTGGTGGTGGCGAACAGATAACTGCAAGAACACTTTTGGGCACAGCATACAGACCTATAACAAATAACAAATTTAACGCCTTAGCTCGCCTTGAGTTTAAGGTAGATAAAAATACTAACTCTTCACCATCTTATAACGAAACCTCTTATATAGGTTCAGTTGAGGGGAACTACCAGTTTAACAGCAAAACTCAGTTCACAGGTAAATATGCTGGTAAACTAACCAATGATGCCGATATTTCCAGTTATTCAGACCTTATATCTGGACGTCTCTTACATGATATAACAGACAGGTTTGATTTAGGGCTTGAACTTAGGTTGCTAAACTCTTATGATACCGGAACAAGTTTTATTGGTGGTTCAGCTGAAATAGGTTATAGGGTAGTAAAAGATTTATGGTTCTCGCTGGGTTACTCTTTTGATAGTTTTGACCAAGACCTTACAGGTAGCACTTATAGCGGTAAAGGTCCTTACATTATGTTAAGGTTTAAACTCGACGAAAACCTCTTCAAATAACTCCTCCATCCCACTCTCCTCTAGGGTCTTGTCCCGAGTATGCCCGAGGGAGAGATGAAATCCACCCAAATTCTCCTCTCCTCTGGGGAAGAGGATGTAAGGAGAGGGGGGCTTTTATGTTTATGTTTTTTGCTTGTCACTATCCCATCTTAGCGTCCAATTTTGTCATCCTAAACTTGTTTCCGGATCTCTAACCTAACCCACCTAACATAAGTAATAAAAACGAGATTACGGATCAAATCCAGAATGACATGCAAGGAGCAACTTCATCTTTTATTGTTACGTCCTTCGTTTTTTCTTAGCCTGCTAACTGCACCTCCACCTACGCTACAATACAAGCTTCGGCGGACAAGCCTCATCCCATTAACCTCTCTGCAAACTCTTTGGGACTTACTACCCCAAACATCCCCTTAGGGGAGAAGGCAAAGAAAGGGGCATTCCTTTTCCGCCTACGGCGAGTTTATCCTTATTCTTGGGACATAGTTTACACTTTTATTCATTTGTAGTTCAAATTAATATTTTAAGCCAAATTAACCTTAACATAACGAAAATCTGTCACTCTCTTTATCAAAAAACCAAGTATATAACTAATAAAATCAATTTGCCATATCCCGTTACCCACCTCTTTACCCCCTACTCTACCAATACTTCTTTTTCTTTCTTTATCCAAAAAAATGTACTATAATAGAACACAACTTTTTAAAACAAAAGGAGATTCTTATGTCAACAGAAAAACAAAAAAAGAGTATTCCAATTGTCCCCCCTAATTTTTTAACTAACCCTGAATTCAAGTGCCTCAAAAAAGATTTTGATTATGGACATTATACAGCCGGTTGGAATGTAAAAGAGTTCGGAGATATAGAAATACACCCAATGAAAGAAGGTTTTAATAAACAAAGTTCTGGCAACTGCGTAAAAATCTTTCCTAAAAAATTATTCTGGCAGTTTATACCTCTTGCTGATTTAGATATTAAACTTAAAAAAAGAAGACTGAAACTTAAAGCAGAAATAAGACAAAAGGAACCTTCCTCAGTAAAAATGAGTCTTAAACTTGTTGGTCCTGAAAGTTCTGACGGTACCTGGTCCCCTTCAGAGTTTGGGTTAACAGATATCCGTGTATTTTATAAACACGGGCGAGGCGAACTTGTTATTATATCCGAAGAAACTTCCTTTTCAGGTAGAACTGATACAGAACAACTCGAAACAGAATGGTTAACTATTGACTGGTATTTTAAGAAGACAAGAGAGTCCTCCTCAGAATATCGAAATGTTGTTGGGCTACAAATCCAGTTTGAAAACATCTCATCTTCCCCAGTGTGGGTTAGATGGCCTCTACTTACAACAAAAAAAGATACACTGTTAAAGTTGGTCAAAGGCAGACAGATTCCTTCTTATTCACAAAAACTTCCCCGCACAATGAAAAAACTTCTTAACGACCAACCTATACATATCCTTACGCTCGGTTCAAGTATAGATAGAGGTAGCGCAAACCCTCCTCTATACCTATACGATGAAAACCCCCAAAGTAAAACCTATAAAGAACCTGTTCCCAATAGCAGGTTTTTTCTTCCAGAAACAGTTGGTAGACCAGACCTTACAGGGTATATAGGTTATTTTCAACACTACTTTATGTATACGGGTAGGTTACGACTTGAATTGATGAGAAAATTTAACTTACCTGTTAGCAGAATCTTGCTTAATGTTATGGCTTGCGATGGTTCAAGTATTGGAGAAGGACATACAGGATTTATTGAATACTCTAATTTATTTAGTGAACCTATCCCAGGTATCAACGGACATTCAGAAGGATACAAATGGGAAACTCTCTACCCTGAACTATTCAAAAAAGGTAAACCTTCACCTGATTTAATAATTTTTGGGTATGGTAGCGGTCACAACGAACAGATAGACGAACCAGATACTGTAGCCGCTTATGAGGGTGCAATACGGTTATTCCAGAGATACCACCCTAACGTTGAATTCCTTTTTTGTTGCTGGCCTGTCAAAAAAGGGAAAGAAGATATTACTACCGGTCCACTAAAAAGACTTTGTTCGCTCTACAATATCCCTTTCATAGATTTAAGAGATTTTGATAGACGGCTACCTAAAAGTACAAACTTTTTTGCGTTAGCAACAGATAACGTCCATTTTCAAGCAGTCGGTCATTACCTGTGGTTTAAACAACTTGAAAAAGGGTTTGAAATTACTGATTTTGACCAAAAATGGTCAAACCAAAAACTTCTCCCTAAAAGAATGAACAAATACTCATACAACTGGGAAGGAGATATGGTAACCTTTACCGCTCCACACCCTCGTTTTGTTGAAGGGAGAATGTTTATACTCGAAGATAGTGCGTTCAATCTTTGGGCATCACACACGCCCCCAGAAACAGATCCCCCCACCACAATGAAGATTAAAATAAATGGAACTCTAATGAAAGACGCTGGGAGAGGTCGCAACTCAATGGGGCGAGATATAAGGAACTCTGCCTTTGCTTATGGTAGATTAGAAACAGGTAACCGTTATGTTGTAGAAATAATCGGTACCAACCCCAAAATTATTGCAACAGACAATAAAGTAGCATTAAACAAAACATTCTTTCCAGCAGACAGCAAAATGTGGGAGAAAAAAGTTGCAATAAAAGAATTTAAATCAGAATGGGGCGCTCCATACGGCTCTAAATATTTTCTTTTAAAAGAAGGCGAAAGCATTGATATTCAAGCAACAGGCAACCTATTTTCAATTGCCTATATTGATGAGAAAGACGGAGGAAAATTTACTGTAAGCGTAAGTAATACCAAACACCAAACAGAAGTAGAAGCAAATGTTCCCTATAAATGCACCAACGGAAACACCTATTATATGGAAAACAGGGTACCTGTTACGGGGGGTTCTTACGGTAAACACAAAATTACAATAAAAACAACTGGTGGAACGGTTCGCATACTTGGTCTTTACGCTTACGACACCAGATAAAAATCGCACTATTGCCTTCTATCCCTCGGAGATACTCGGGATAAACTCATCTTTTATCCGTTACAAACTTTCCACCAACCCTTCCCACCCCAAAATCCACAAAAATTGACATAAAAACGCCTATATAGTACTCTAAAATCTGTAAGGCAAAACATTATCAAAATAATATGAATAATTTACCTAAAGAACTCAAAAAATTGGACACAATAGAGAACGACTTCAAAAGACGTCTCTATTTTACTGGTATCCTCACAAAATATCTCCCTGATGACATCAAACCTATCATAGTAGGAGGTCATGCCGTCGAGTTTTATACACTCGGTTCTTACGCAACAGGAGATATTGATATAGTCACCGATGGGCAAACTGAGATAGAAAATTTACTAAAATTATGGAATTTTCAAAAAATCGGTCGACTATGGATTTGCCAACAAAATAATATTGAAATTGATATTGTCAGCAGCAAATTAAAAAATGGAGATTACTCAAAAATATCAGAAATTATTGTTGATAATTTAAAAGTTTACATCATTGGTATAGAAGACTTAATTATTGACCGCCTAAACGCTTCTGTTTGGTGGAAATCTGAAGAAGATGGTAAATGGGCAAAACAATTGCTAAAACTTCACAAAAAAGAGATTGATTGGAAGTATCTATCCCAAAGGGCAAAAAAAGAAGAGGTTACTCAAGAGTTGGAAAAGATAAAAAATGAGAAAATATAACTTCGACGAATACAAAAAGAAGAACCTTTCTATCTTCAGTATTCAGAGAGCAGAAATAAATCAAACAAAGACCGTAAGAAAAAGACCACGACACCCAGAAGAATGGAAAGCATTTTATATATTAACTAAAGCAAAATGGGAAAGATGGACAAAAGAAAAGAAAATCCAAAAAACAGGTGAAAGAAAATACCGCCTTACAATATAACCTAATTCACAAACTAACTTCTCAATGACCACCATTCAATTTCTACAGGAATAAACAATTCTCTTTTTGCCTTCTATCCCTCAGAAATACTGTCGGGACAAGATCCCTCGGGGGTACTCTGAATAAACCACCGCAGGCAAAAAGAATCCTTAATGCTCTTTTAATCTTTAAATGACATCACAATTCGGCCTGTTGACAGGACATCATATCAACCGTATAATTTAGATAACGATAAGAGATTCTGATAAGATATCAATTACAAGGGAACTGATTGAAAAAAATTGAAGGGTTAATCTGGCTCGAAGAAATTATTGAAAAACTTTTACGCAAACACAGAGTCAATCAAACTGAAGTAAAAGAGGTATTTAGGAATAATCCTCATTTTAGGTTCTTAGAAAAAGGATATCGTTTAGAAGAGGATGTTTATGCAGCAATGGGACAAGCGGATAGCGGTCGCTATCTTATTGTCTTTTTTGTGTATAAGAAAGATAAGAAGCCCTTATTGTATCGGCACGGGATATGAGCCGTGCGGAGAAAAAAAGATATGAAAAACAACAAAAGTAATTTATCCAAAGCGAAGTCTTATAAAGAGATTGGAAATTTTTGGGATACCCATGATTTGTCGGATGTTTGGGATAAAACTCAAGAAGCACAATTTGATGTAGATATCAAATCCGAAACAACTTATTACGCATTAGATAAAAAGTTAGCTGAACAACTCCATACAATCGCACAAAAGAGAGGTATTTCTGCTGATACCTTGATAAATTTGTGGGTACAGGAAAAACTACAAGAACAGAATGTCTGAGTCTCTAATTTGATATAGGGAACATATCTCGAATAAACAAGGTCAACACGCTCTTTTCCAAGACAGAATTTTTAGCATAAAAAATTAGCTCTTGAAATTTTTTTAACAAAATAGTATAATAGTAGAATGTAATTTATTGATTATAAAGAATTACAGAAAAAAATTTAGGACCCGTAGCTCAAGGGCAGAGCAGCGGACTCATAATCCGTTGGTTGCTGGTTCGAATCCGGCCGGGTCCATTTCTTTTTTAATGGAGGACGGGTTCGAACATGGTTCGGAACCGAGACCTGTCTTTCCCCTAATCATACACTATGGGCTGCTGAGGTCGAGCTGTATGGCGTAGTTTGCCAGCACAATCCGGCCGGGTCCATTCTTTTTTTATGGAGGCCGGGTTCGAACATGGTTCGGAACCGAGACCTGCTTTTTCCCTAATCATAACAAGATATGGTAGAAATCTATTATCGTCTACGATAGCTATATTCCCACTTAATCGAAGTTTTCAAATATCCTTCTTGAAACTTTTGAAATGAGAACAATTTTATTTTTAATTTTGCATTTATTCTTATGAGAGAATAGGTTTTTTAATTGAAAAGTACGAAAACCTGTATGTATAAGCTATCAAATAGACAGGTAGATATTTAAATTATTCGTCACTATCTTTTCAGCTTATATTGCACTTGCTTAATTAACCTTCATCTTGATTTTTCACATTATTATTGATTTGATGAAAATTGATTTAATAATAACTTACTATTTATCAATATTGATTTATTATTAAATTCTTCTAAAATAGCAACTAATTTACACATTGATAAATTAATCATTTCTTCTTTAATCGGAATAAACATATTGTCAAGAGTATTTATAAATTTTTCTAATTGTCCTATTTTATTGATATATTTATCATACGCTGATGTAAAGTTTTTTATTACTATTTTATCCTTTCTACCCCTTAAAAAACTAAAAAATCCTATTATGCCAACACCTATCCCACCAACTAAATAACCTAAGATAACTCCGCCCGCACCCCATTTAGAAATTTCCATCCATTCCTTCCGTCCTATTATTTCTGAATATTCAGGGAAAAAAGATAATGCTTCTTCACTACACACTGCTATTTCCTTTTTAAGAGTGAAATACTTCTTTAACGAGCTTAAAATATCAGCACACCACTTTTCTTTTTGAAACATATCAATTTTTGTATCTAAAGAAATCGAGTCGGTTGATGAAATATATAAATGTGGAGTTAACAAATTATCTACAATACTATTATTATGGTACGAAATAAATTTAGTTACTACACATTCAATTGCAATACAAAGAGAATCCTTGTCGGGTAGACATATATTTAAACTCTCTTCCATTTTTTCAATAATTTCTTCCGTATCTATCTTTTTCCCTGAATATTTTTTAAAAAAAGCATCTATTTCTTTTAATTCGTTTAGAGAGTCTACTATAATATACATTATATGCTCCAATAATGCCTTATCTAATATTGAAACATAGTTTTTTCTTACTGTATCTCTTATTTTAGCAATTATTTTATTGTTTTTGTTAACAATGCGCCTATATCTTCTCAAAGACATTCTTGCTCTTATTCTTGAGAAAAAACTTATCTTTTCAATAGAGTCTTCTATATTTTCAAGGCGAGAATTCAGTTGCTGTTTTACCATCAAAAGAAACATCTTAAGTTTTTCGGATTCTATTTGAGCTATTTTAGCACGCCTTAAAGCAAGGAGAACAGATTGCATAATAACAGTATTTTGTGAAGCCAATTTTTCTAAAAACCAAGGAATTGCTTTTTGAACTTGTAAAAGATTTTCTTCGTTAACTGATTTAAGATGTTTATTTTTCCCTGTTATGGTATGCCAGGATCTTTGAAACCATTTTTGATTTTTTATCTGTTCCAAATTCTTGCTGGTCACTTCTAAAAGTTGAGTAATGTCCCCTATTCGCTCTTGTAACATTACTGGATCCTCTTTAGTTTCTTCAACAAAAGCAGCAAGTGTATATTCAAGTTCATCTATATCTTTGGATTGAAAACGCTTACCACCAACAATTTTATCAATATTTTTCAATGATAATTTTGTTTGTTCTTTCATAATTTCCCCATGTGTTAGTAATTCTTCTATTATTTTTTTGTCCACATTTTTTGAAATTTGATCTATTTTTTTAAAATCTTGTATTTCTTGTTTTAATTTATCAATAAAAATTTCTTGAGTATAAAATAGTTGAGAGCTTAAATTAGCAAAATTCATCCACCCTTTTGCTATATCCTCATAAAATTGTAAATCACTCAATATTTTAGCATACGTACCTTCTTTGAACATTGGAGCTATAATTTTGTTTAATCCCATTCCTACAACTATCATAACTGGTATTGTCACGGGATACGCTACCCCTAATGTTTTTGCACTATATTGAACTGCAATATTTATTATTGCAAAACTACCTCCCATAATGGAACTTTTTGCAGAATCTTTAAGAATTATTTTTGCAAATTGTTCTTCAGAAATTTGCCCGTTAACATATTGCTTGTAATTTGATATAGTCGAAAGCCCCACTCCAATAATAGCACCTATGACTGCTCCCTTGAATGCTTCATTTAAAACACCCATTGTATGCAAACCAGCAAAAGCTTCGTTTTGTGCCAGTTGCTTAAAACGCTCTTCACCAATGTTGATAAGTTCCTCATCACGCATAATAAAAATAAATCTTTCTTTTGGCATGCCCAGTTCAAGAGCTTTATTGTATATTGACTCATTTACAGCAAAATAACGGTCAGGAGGATACTCAAATAATCTTTTTGCACCTTGAAGTATTGTATTTGAAGTTATACCTGTTTTGCATTCTATAAAAACTTTCTTACCTGTTAACAAATTAGAAGATATAACATCTTTCCCAGGAGCATTAACAGCAATGTTAGTACCTGTAAACCCTGGAAGTTCATTAATATTTAATAAACTGGGGCGATACTTATTAAATACCTCCCACTGAAAACCCTGGTATCTTAGCACAGTTTCTACAGATGTAGGGTGAGTTTTCGAGTAATTTGCTATTGCTTCTATAGAATTAAAAAATTGTCCACCCTTATAACTTTGAGTTATATATTGCCAATAACTAGCATTATTTACACATTGAACACCATCGTTAAAAACCTTAAATCCTGCAGCAACACTCCCAATTTTTTCCATCATATCTTTTAATTCTTTAGGAGAAATCTTTGTGCTTGAAGTTTGTTCCATTTTAATGTCCTTGAAAACCTATTAAAATTCTATCTACTGTTTCATATAGTTTCTCTTACAACTATACGAACCATTTTTAAATAATATCTAAAGCTACTATAGTTAATTGAATAGAGCTAATTTTACACCTACCATTTAAGTTCTCAAAAAACGATTATTTACGTTTGAAAATTTTTCTTATAAGATTCAATGTATTCTTTAATACCTATAAATATCTCTTGATATCTTGAATAGAGGTATTCATACATCCATTGCTTCCAATCTCAAAGCCCTTTGTTATACTGCTTTTGTAGAAGAAACTTAAAATATTTAAAGATTCTTTCTCCTACTTTTGCATTTTATTATGTAAAAAACAAATTCATTGTCATCAAACTCAGGCCCAGCAATTGTTTATAGATTATTGTGCCAGTTTAACTTTAATAGCAGGAGTCGAGTATGAATCTACTGATCTGCCTCTAACTTGCTCAATATTAACCTTTATTATTTCTTTCTGAGCATTAGCAACCTTTGGAGTTAAGAAGCCCTGTAACAACAGTCCTAACAAAGCTACAGCAATCACTGTAAGGATAAACTTAGTATATCTGTCTACTTCAAATCTTACTTCTGCCATTTTACCTCCTATAAAAAAGATATTTTTACCAAATTTGGCTATACGACGCCTTTAGTTGTTGCTTTTTTAACACAACTCAAAACATTAGTAACTGAACAAGAAAAAGGGCAGGTCTCAAATTTCAATTATAGTGGAACCTCTATAGGATTATCGCAATCTTGGCAATTGTATAATTTTGTAGGTCTGTTATGTTGCGAATACATACTTGCACCCAATAACCCTCCCCAAAAACTTTTTGTTACCATTCCAGATAGAATTCCTGCAGATAAATTACTAACACCTGTCCCAAAACGTTTAGTCATTACATAAGTTGCGTAACCACCACAATATGGACAGTTTATTACATCTCCTGCTGGCTTTATATTTGCATTCATTGGCTGTATGGATTTTTTTACAGATGGCTGAGGTCTCGTTTCATCTGTTTTTTTATCAGTTTCTTCCGGCTTTTTTATCATTGATAAACAAAAAAGGTTCAAAAGCTCCAACAATTCTTACAAGCATTTCTCACACCTCCCAATTTTATGAATATCCGTTAAACCCTAATTCACTTGCTTTAGCCATCTTCTTCGCCACTATACAAACAAAGCTAAAGTCTTAATCTTATTAAACACTCCCCCCCTTCAAAGTCGAGTTTGCGAATTGAGAAATAAAGGGAAAATAAGCACCATATTAGCATCTTGTGATACATTTTTATCGAATGCCTATTATTCTTTTTCTACGCAGTATTTTATAATTTCCTTGTATACTTCTGTGCGATAATCACGCCCTAAAGGATGTTTTTGATTAGCAAGAATATGTTTTTGAAAAAGTTGCCAATAATAAATTGACTTGTCTGGACATTTCTTCGAACAAAAATATTCTGCAAATGCCAATCCCTTAGCGTAACAAGAAAAGCAACTACGCATACGGACAAGCAAACTATTTATCAACGGTAACAGAAATTCTTTTATCTCCTCTGGCTCTAATTCATCTATAAGCGGAACCATTCTGGAAAACCCTTCCATACCAGCACTATTACGCTGAAGAGGATGTGATTCGCTATGTCTATTACCTATAATTCTCTCAATTTCAGTTTTTGTCGTTTCCTTCATTACAGTAACTCTCAAAAGAAAATTGGATAAACAATGAAAAAAACTATTAACAAAATTCACTAATAGTTAGATGATTTCAAGCCACCCTACTCCCTTACTATCAAATCTTTACTACAATACCTTCTTATTAAATCCTGTGTTGTGATGTTTTTTTATTTCACATTACAAATTTTAAAGATTTTACTATTCCTCAAACGGTCTGAAAAAAAACTTTAACTTTTCTACAAGAATGTCATTTAAAACCCGAGGATCAAATTGTAAATGTTCCAAAGCTATATCAGTTAACATTTTTTCACCTTCATCTGTTATTCTTTTATCACTTAGCATCAATTCAACAAGAATTGCAACTACGTGATATTTTAATTCGGGATATTTCTCTCTAATTATCTTTGCGTTTTCTTCCATTGTTTCTTGAAGGTTTTTATCTTCCATCATATTTTGTATTAAGTCCATCGAAAAAAGATAGTAGTTAGATGCAAAATTACTTAAATAATAAAACCCGTTCTCACTAAACCCTTCACAAGCATTCATTATCATTATGCCTGCAGCAATGACAAAAAAAAGCAGGGTACTTTCTTCTTCATTTGCAGGATACCTTTCAAGTTTCTCAGTTAGCTCTTCATCTAAACCATCAAGCAAGCAATCTCTTTCTTCATTTTTGCCTCCTTCTAATATTCTTTTCATTACACCAGAGTTATAAAACCTATTCAATGCCACAATTCTCATAGGGTTTGCAGGATGTTCCGTATTCATCTTATTTGCAAAATATTCCATTTGATTTGCATTCATATCTTTAAAATTTTCTACTGCAAAGTCAATAATACTTGATATATTCAATTTTAGATGTTTATCTGCTAACCCCGAGGATAGTTTTACAATTGCTCTTATAGATGTTTCAAGGTCTCCGATTAGAAATAAAGCCAGCCTATCAGCCGATATTTCCGCAAGCTTCTGCCAAAATAAATAACTATTAAACAGTAGTAAAGGACATCGTTTCTCTCCTTCCTGTGGATATAAAAACCCATAGGTAGAATCAATATAAGAATGTTTATAAAAAAGGTGTGCCAATTCATGAGCTATCACAAAAGCCAATTCATTTTGATTAAACACATCAAACAATTTACTATTTAAAGCAATAATATGCGGGATAGATGCATCGTTCGAATATAATGAGAATGCGTTTAAATCAGGATGGCTAACAATAAAACATTTTACTTCTTTATCGCTAAACCCAATCTTTTTTGCTAAACCATAAAATAACGAAAATATCTCAGAACCAACTGTTGTACTAAGAGGAAGATAATATCCTTTAAAATAAGACGTCAAATACAAAAAATCATCCTTATTTTGATCTTGGCTATTAAAAATTCTATTGATAAGAGAAGCATTCCACGCTGATTCTAAAAATTCACTTACTTCTTGTTCTTTTTCAAGTCGAATTTTATTGAAAATATCCTTTGACATACTTCCTCCTATGTTAAACTACTGAGAATAACTACCTAACAACCAACGGCGTTAATTTATAATTTTTGTATTTTTATATTCATATAAGATGATACAAGATACGCAAAATACTTTGCATGAGTCTTATCTGGCAGGTCGCCTACAGGAAAAACATTAATAACAGATGCGTAATTGTTTCTCCCTACATAGATTATGGTTACCTCTCCTGTATCTTTTATATTAGTAACTCGATTAGGCGGTTTTACATTAATATTTTCGCTCCAGAATATCTTGTTTATCTTACTAAAACGGGTAAGTTTATCCAAAAAAGATTTCTGATTCTTATCTACGTAATGACCTTTTTCGTGAACCAATTTATCAACTGGGTCAACTGTTGAATCTTTTAAAGAAAAGATCAAATCAGCGTTGAAACCTTTTCTATTTTTTCTCAATCTATCTATTTTATTTTGAGAATCTGACAACTCTAATTCAGCAGATTCTAACATCTCTTCATATTCTGCCATCTGTTTTTTTATTTTTTCTTTTTCTTTTTCACTTCTATCAATGTCAACAACATACATCTTCTCAAGATTCTTTTGCTCCTCGATTAGGTTATCTATTTTATCTTGAAACCCCTTTTCCCTTTCTTCTTCCAGAATAAGATTTTCTTCTATGGTTAAAAATTCATTCCTAAACTCTTGTAAATTTTCACACTGGTTACCATTGTTCCTAAGACACCCCTCAACAAGAGTCCACAGAGCATCGGAAACATCAGAGATTCGTTCAAAACCGTATTTTTCCTTATATTCACGCAAAACAGATAAATATTTCACGTACTCATCAGCATACTCCCAACCTAAATCAAACCTACCTTGTAAAGCATATTTAACAGGTGGGCTTATAATCCCGTAATTCACTGGGTCAACCAATCTTAGAATAATTGAAACAACCTCAATATTTTTGAATATTTTATAAAGCATCTGGATAGTTTCAACTTCTTTTTCTGGTAAGGTAGAAAAAACACCAACAGTTTTTTTAAGGTCAGTACGCATTTCCCAGCGTGAAGGCATTACCCAAAAATCTTTGAAAATCCAATCTTTTGAAGTTTTAAGGTTTTTAAGCAACCGCCAGGATAAAAATGCGTCTTTAGTTTTTAGGTAGGAGAAAGTTTTCTCGAGATTGCATAGTTTCAACTCTCTTCCAAACAGATGTTTTTCTAGATTTTCTTTACAGGTTAGACAAAGCTTGAGGTCAAAACTTTTTGTATCCATTAAGCTCCTCTGAATAATAATTTTAAATTATTATATTATTAACCACTTTTTTAGCTATCAATGGTACGCTGTAAGCAACTTCCTCTCAAACTTATTCTTAATATACATATTAAAGAACATTTCTCAACTTCTGTCAATCTTACACAAGGCAATCGTCTTTATTTTCAATTATTTTATATGAAAAAATATGTTTTTCTGGTAAAATATATATATGAGAAAAGAAGAATGTATTCCGGGAAGCATAATTAAAAGAAAAATTTATGGTGTCGTCTGGCATATGGGTATTTACGTTGGAGACGGTAAAGTTATCCATTACCATAACCCTAAAGACGATAAATTAGATCAGAGCAGTACCAAAATAAGAAAAGAAAACTTAACAAAATTTGCTAATGGACAGGCAGTTTTCATTCATGCTGAACCCAGAAACGCTAAACATAGTAAAGAGATAGTCAATAAAGCTGAAACATTTTACAAAAATCCGAAGGATTACAACGGTAAATATAACTTTGTTTTTAACAACTGCGAGGATTTTACCTCTACTTGCTTTGGTAACCACTCAGCCCCTATGAAACAGACCACAAAAGCTGCTGTTGTTTTGGTAGCGATAGGCACAAGTTTAATAGTGAAAAAACTCTTAGATACTGACAAAAAAGTGTAAGAGATTAAATTTTAATTTAATCCCTGTTCTCAATTATTTTTAAAAGTTCGTCTGATAGTTTTTTATCAAGTTTCAACTTAACAAATATACACACCTATATGTTTGTATTTTCCTTTATACTTGTCTAATAAGATAGCATCTCTCAGAATATATAATATTACTTTATCTATCAATGAGTCAGGTAATCAGTTTTTTTATATCCTCCACTGTGAGCGCCTTTCCTACATTTTTAACCTTTCCATTAATAACAAGGGCTGGAGTGAGCATCACACCATAATTCATAATATCATTTAGTCTGGTTACCTTTATTATTTCAGCTTCTATTTTAAGTTCCTTTACAGCTTTTTCTACGTTTGCTTGAAGTGCTTTACACTTCGGGCACCCTGTTCCCAAAATTTCTATTTTCATTATACGCCTCCCGGATTTATAGCAAACCAAAGATAAAACCACTTATTGTAGCCATTATTACTACCAAAGATACATAAACTATTGTTTTCTTCCACCCGATAACACTTTTTATAACAAGCATACTGGGCAAACTGAGAGCAGGACCAGCAAGAAGCAACGCCAATGCAGGACCTTTACCCATACCCGAACCGATAAGTCCTTGTAATATTGGTATCTCCGTTAGAGTGGCAAAATACATAAACGCTGCTACAAGAGAAGCAAAAAAATTGGCAAAAAAAGTGTTTCCGCCAACAAGAGTTACTACAAATTTATTTGGAATAAATCCTTCATATCCTGGTCTGCCAAGCAGAAATCCTGCAACAAAAACACCTATAAGAAGTAGTGGTAGTATCTGTTTTGCAAATATCCATGTTGCATCAACCCATTCCCTAATCTCCTTTTTTTGAAACCATTTTCTCAGTATAAAGGATAAAAAAAGTAGTAACGTGCCTGTTATATACCATTTGAGAGTGAATATTATTCGAAAGATTAAAGTATCGCTACTATTAGGTCTTGCAAAATTAGCAAATATCAGAATTCCTACCATTGTAAACAAATAAACTATATTTTGTTTAATACTTCTGGTTTCTTCTTCTTCATCAAGCTCTAAGGAGTTATTTTCAACCTGCCTTTGACGCTCCTCTTTTATAAAAATAAGGTGCATAAGAAGCCCAATAATGATACTGAAGAAAATAGCACCAACTGCCCTTGCAACACCCAATTCCCAACCCAAAACTTTTGCAGTAAGGATAATTGCCATAATGTTTATTGCAGGACCAGAATATAGAAAAGTAGTTGCGGGACCTAACCCAGCCCCACGCCTATAAATACCAGAGAATAGCGGCAACACGGTGCAAGAACAGACAGCAAGGATAGTCCCAGAGATAGAAGCAACTCCATACGCAAGTGCTTTTTTTGCTTTAGGACCAAAATATTTTAATACTGTGCTCTGACTAACAAAAACAGAGATTGCACCAGCTATAAAAAATGCTGGAACTAAACATAAAAGAACGTGTTTTTTGGCATATTCCTGAAGCAGTGCAAAGGCTTCAAATAAAGGATTTCTAAATGAAAGTAAGGATAGAGGGAAAAAGTAGAAAAATACAAATATTAATATTACCACAGAAAACTTTTGCCATTCTTTGAATATTGTTTTCATTTTTATTTCTTTACAAGTTTGTATCTGTCAATAGTTTTAATTTTTAAAGAATCCCTTTTAACTTGCGGAACATTATTAATAATTTTTAAGATTTCTCTCTGTAACTCAATAAGGGTTTCTTCCCGCAGAAGAAAGAATTCTGTAAAGAGTCCTTTTTGTCGCTCACCTATGATACCTGCCTCTTTCAATTTTAAAAGATGTCCCGTAACAGAAGGTTGCTTTATTCCAAGTACTGCTGTTATTTCACAAACACACAAATCCTCTTTTTCAAGCATTTTTATAATGCGAAGGCGATTTTTATTAGCTAGCGCCTTTAATTTTTTTTCTATTAAAAACATTTACCACTCCTTTTACATAGGCATTTAACTATATAGTTATACCGCTCATATTTTGTTTGTCAACACCTTAAAATATAAGATTTTTGACGTTTTATAGCATATAGGTATTTATGCTTGTGGAGGCAGGAGTTATGCAATTATTACAACCTAAAAGGAAGGTACAATATCAAAAAAACATACAGAAATCCGAAGGATTACAACGGTAAATATAATTTTGTTTTAAACAACTGCGAGGACTTTACCTCTACTTGTTTTGGTAACAACTCAGCCCCTATGAAACAGACCACAAAAGCTGCTGTTGTTTTGGTAGCAATAGGCACAAGTTTAATAGTGAAAAAACTCTTAGACACTGACAAAAAAGTGTAAGAGATTTAATTTTAACTTAATCCCCGTTTTCAATTATTTTTAAAAGTTCATCTGCTAGTTTTTTATCAAGTTTTTTTAGAATCTTATATTGCTTTTGGGCAGATGCAACTTTTCCTTCTTTTAGATAGACCTTCCCTAATAACAAATACGCATCTACATATTTTGGATTTAATTCTACTGCTTTGTTTAGCATTTCATTCGCATCTTCATACTGCTCAAGTTCATTGTAAGCTCTACCTAAATTGTAGTAAGCTTCATCACATTTTGGATCTAAGCTTATTGCTTTATCTAATTTCTTAATTGCGCCATCATACTGTTTAAGATCAATATAAGTTTCACCTAAACCGAGATATGCTCCTTCAAATTCCGAATCAATCTCTATAGCTTTTTTATATGCTTTTATTGCTTCAGAATATTTTTGTAAGAAAAAATTAGAATTCCCTAAGAAGAAATAAGCAATTGTCAATTTAGGATTTAAACTTATTGCTTTATTTGATACCTTGATTACCTCTTCATATTGTTTAAGAACAGTATAAGCTGCACCCAAGTAGATATATGGTTCCACAAATTCTGGATCAATCTTTATAGATTGCTTCAACACTTCTGTTGCTTCCTTATGCTGTTTAAGACCATTGTAAGCTACACCTAATTGATAGTAAGCTCCTGCTGATTTTGGGTCTAAGATTATTACCTTATTTAATACTTTTTTTGCATCGGCATACTGTTTAAGTTCATTGTAAGCTATGCCTAATTGAATGTAAGCTCCTGCTGATTTTGGGTCCAAACTTATTACTTCATTTAATACTTTTATTGCATCGGCATACTGTTCAGTATTATTGTAGGATATGCCTAATTGATAGTACGATTCCAGATATTCTGGATCAATCTCTATTGCTTGTTTCAACACTTCAATCGCTTTCGTATATTGTTCAAGGTTATTATAAATCTCTCCTAAATTAGCATAGGATTCCACAAACTTTGGATCAACCTCTATTGCTTGTTTATACGCTTTTACAGATTCGGCATATTGTTTTGTAAATTCATAGGTTAAACCTAGTAGGAAATATGCCTCTACAAATTCTGGTTCAATTTCGATTCCTTGTTTATATGCTTTTATTGCTTCAGAATGCTTTTGCAAGCAAAAATTTGCATATCCTAATTGCAAATAAGCGTATGCTGATTTTGGCTCTAAGCTTATTACCTTATTTAATACATTTATTGCATATTCATACTGTTTAAGTTCATTGTAAGCTATGCCTAATTGAATGTAAGCTCCTACAGATTCAAGATTTAAACTTATTGCTTTATCTAATACTTTTATTGCATCTTCATACTGTTCAAGTTCATTATAAGTTATACCTAATTGATAGTAAGCCTTTGCTGATACTGGGTTTAAACTTATTGCTTTAGTTAATACATTTATTGCGTCTTCAAAATGTTTAAGTTTATTGTAAATTTCACCTAAACTGGCATAAGCTTTTGCAAATTTTGGATTAATCTCTATTGCTTGTCTCAATATTTCTATTGCCTCTTCATAACATTCAAGGTCACAGTAAGTCAGACCAGAATATAAATATATTTTTTCATCATCTGGATTATTTTTTAGTGCTTGTTCACAAGTTTTAATTACAGATGGGTAGTTATCTAATTTTTTGTAAGCCTCTGCTAAACTAATATATGCTTTTATATCACTTGGATTTTCTTTTATCTTTGCCTTGAATTTCTTAACTTCTTCTTTCCATTTATTTAAGTCCATACTTACCCCCCCTTATAGTATTAAAGCAAAACTATATTAGTTCTTATTTATTTTTTTGATTTTTTCATTCTTTCGCCTTCAGAATATTGCTTAATCTCACTACCCAATGCCACAAAATAACGGATAAACCTCATCCCATTAAACTCTTTGCACCCCCCCCCACCCTTAATTCCTCTCCCTCAAGGGGAGAGGGCAAAGAAGGAAGGTATTCCTTTCCGCCTTCGGCGAGTTTATCCCGAGTATGCCCGAGAGAATTGTCACGCTAAGAAATCCCTCAGAAAAGAATTCGGGATAAACCCTCACCCTTTCTTGCCCTACGGGCTCCAATCAGCGAGGGCAGTTCACCGACTCTCTGCCTTGCCAAACGATGCTCATTACTCTTCGCACCAGCACTCCTCCCCTCCCTCGGGGTACTCGGGACAAGACCCAAGGGGAGAGGGCAAAATAGCAGTATTCTTGCTCGCAAAGAGGAATGAGGGGAGAAAAATAACGAAACAACAGATGCAAACAGTTTTTTCCTCATACACTACAATTGTAAGTAGTTGTTATTAAACTCTTAAGTTACCTTTTACATACAGTTTATCTCCACCACGCAAATATATTTTTAAATCGGTTGGATATTTCAATCTTAAAAAAGTTCTATAAGGTTCATAGTAGACTTCCTCAATATCCAAATCTTGAAAAAAAACGTCTGGAGCTGTATCAAAACTATAAACGAATTCTGATTCAGGTAAAAACCCTAACTTAAAATCTGTTCCGTCTTTTTCCCCGCTAAATACAATATCTTTGGCTTGTTTGTAATAAACAGGTGTCTTAAAATCCTCTAATGTAACTTGTTTCATTCTATAACCTCCTCGTATAATATGTTTCTACCAATTTTGGCTTTATTTTTTAAGTATTATATATCTTCTTTATCCTTAAATCTCAATCGTTCATCAGCTTCAAGTTTTCTCAAGAAATTTTCCGCCCTCAACCAAAAATTGTATCCAAACCATTTCATAGGACTAACAAACTGAGGTAATTCTTTTATTAGTTTAGAATGAATATTATCGTTTAGTTTCCACAAACCAGCACGCCTTTCGGGTAATCTTGTTAATATCTCTCCTTCATATTCGTGCCAACAGGGTTTTACATAAGATTCTACCCTATCGCCCCATCCTCCATACAAGAGGTACGGTGGAGAACCGACTTCGTTTAATGCTACAACTTTTTTGAAAAAACTATTATCGTAGTCAGCTGCCTCCCATCCTAGTCCAAATCCCCCCCCTGGTTGAATTATAGATAATACTGTTGGAACAATTTTCAACCTGCAGTACAACCCTAAATATATTGCGGACATTTCTCCACAAAGAAATAAAAAACTAAACGCCTTTAACGGCTCATCAAAATTGCTATCAGGATTTTTCAACCAAATACTCCAATGTGCAAATGGTTCACATTGATTTTCCCATTCTCCGAGAACTCCATATTTTGCCAACGCTTGTTGTTTTGTTAGCAATTTAGAACCGCTTTCCCTTCTTTTTTCATTCTCCCTAAACAAGAACAAAGAAGAAAGTTTAAAATCCCAATTGTCAGGCAGTATTTCATTTTTTAATATTTCACGTTGATAGATTGAGTGATAACCTTTAAAACCACAGTCCTTAGCAGTCCCGTTGAGGTTCTCTGAAAATTCTTCCTTTGTAACCATATAATCAGCATAAACAAAAGAATGGATATTGCCTGTGAGATACTTTACAGGTGTACCATTTAAACCACAGGCGGGGTAGTATAAGGAGTTTTGAAGGATATTTTCAAGATTAAAATCGGGTTGTGTTTTATTATTTATGTTATTTATTGAGTCATTTAGCCAGGTAGGAATCTTTAATTGAGGCAGTTCTCTTATCATATTTTTATCTCCAAGGTTTTTGTTTTATTAACATTTTAGATTAGAAACATAAGATAAGTGGCTTTATTTGAAGTAAAAATTCAAGAAAAAGTAATATTGTTATTCTAAAAGCATACTTTAATAATGTTAAATATGCAAATTAAATCATAGAAATATAATTAAATCATAGAAATATAATAAAAAGCAGTAAGGATAAAAGACAAACGCTCGCAAAGACGGAATGGGGGGCGTGGAACGTGAAAAGCAAAAACAAAAAGAGGCTTAACAAATGCAACAACTAAGACGAAGATTTAGCCTCCATAATTCGTATTATTTGCCTTAATTGCCATAATATATATATAATACCTTGAAGGTTAAAAAAACAACTTATAAGGGAGACTGCTATATGGCAAAAAAAGTAAAAATTAGCAATTTAAGTATTCCATTACCACCTACTAATCTTACTGTTAATTTTCAGCAAGTAGTGGAAAATGTAATAAATTATCTTGATTCTCACCTGAAGGCAGTTTTGCCTGACAAACCTGACTTAATTGTGTTGCCTGAAAACTGTGACCGTCCACAATCTTTGAAGCAAGAAGAGTGGTTAGATTTTTTTTGTACAAGAGGGGAACAGGTTCTTAATTTTTTTAAAGAGAAGGCAATAGAAAATAATTCTTACATAGCTTACTCGTCAACTATAAAGGATAATGAAGGGTTTTGGAGGAATGCTACAACCATTATAGATAGAACTGGAGAGATAACAGGGGTTTATTACAAAAACCATCTTACTATAGGCGAAAATGCAGAACACAATATAGCATACGGAACAGAAGCACCTCTTATAAAATGTGATTTCGGTACGGTCGCTTGCGCTATATGTTTTGATTTAAATTTTACAAAACTCCTTGAAAGATATGCAATTCAACGTCCAGACCTTATTGTTTTCTCTTCTGCATACCACGGTGGATTAATGCAAGCATACTGGGCATACACCTGCAGAGCATATTTTGTTGGAGCACTTAGAGGGATACCTGGGTCTATTGTTTCGCCAGTTGGGGTTACAATCGCTACAACATCGAATTACCGCTTTTATGTAACAAAAACGGTTAATCTTGACTGTTGTGTGGCTCATCTTGATTATAATGGTCGCAAGTTTCTTGCAATAAAAGAAAAATATGGTCCTAAAGTTGATATTTTTATACCAGAATATTTGGGGTCTGCACTTATTACCAGTAATTTAGAAAACATTACTGCAAAAGATATTGTGAAAGAGTTTAATATAGAATTGCTGGATGATTATTTTAGTAGAGCAATAAAACATAGACACAAAAAAATAAAGTAAGAAACAAAGTTAAATCAACTCTATAAAACTATGAGTTTCTCCTAAAAATTTAACCTTCCACCATTTATTGTGTTATGATATTTGAAATTGTTTTAAATAGAGTTTTTATCATAATACAACCAGCATTTTTACAGTTAAAGGAAAATTACCTTGAATACGTTATATTTCACTATGATGCACCAGATTATCTCTTTATTTCTGTTGATAGCTTTAGGTTTTTTTTTAAGGCGAATAAATGTTTTGCCACCCACCACTGCAAGAGTGCTTTCCATACTTGAAACTCATATTTTGCTCCCTGCTCTTGCGTTTAAAAATATGTCGACAAATTTCCATAGGGAGTTACTCGAAAATAACCTTTTAATGGTTCTTGTAGGGGCTGGGTTTCTACTTATTATTCTTTTACTGGGCTACTTGCTGACAAAAAGTATTGGGGAAAAAATTAGCATACCTAAAAATATACTTCTTTATATATTCATCTTTCCTAATTACGGATATTTTGGGTATCCGGTTATTAATGCTGTTTTCGGAGAAAAGATGCTCTTTAATACTATGATATTTGCTATTCCAATTAGTGTTGCTATCTACTCAATAGGGATTTATATAATTAATCACCTACACCAAGATGAAAGTTTATCACCAGAAGAACTACAAAAATTAGCTTTAGAAAAAACACATAATGGCAAAAAAATAGGTTTGAAAAGAGTTGCAAATATATTTCCACCTGCTCTTGTTGCTCTTGTTTTGGGTATATTGTGGGGTGTTGCTGAGATACCTTTACCAAAAACATTAAATGAGGATATTACATTACTTGCTAACTGTATGGGACCTATAGCTATGCTTCTTACAGGGTTTGTGCTTGCTTCTTATCCGTTAGGTAAACTTTTTGCTTCTGTACAAGCTTATATTGTTTCTTTGATTCGTTTGCTAATAATACCTTTTTTGGTAGGGATAATTTTTTGGTCATTAGGGTTAAGGGAACATCTTATGATTCCAGTTATTATATCCGCTATGCCTGTGGGATTAAATATTATAGTGTTCCCTGAGTCTATAGGTAGAGATACAAGCGAATATGCAAGAATTTGTTTTGCTTCGTATATACTTTCAATTTTTACTATACCGCTTGTTTTTATGGTTCTTATTGCTTTAACCAGATATAATGGAATTGTTGGAGGGTAAAGGAGAAGACGGAATGAAGTTGGGACGAAGAAAGTAGTGGTAATATAAAACTTCTGTTACATTGTTTCTTTTGATTTCATTAAATGAATCTGTTACACTTTATCATATAAAACAATTAAATTAAGCGTTTAAAATTATTCAAGGAGGGAGACAATGATTAAAGCAGGGTTTGGGACTGTTGATATAACACCACCATTAGGTTCTGCGTTACAAGGTTATTTTGGTCCTCGTGAAAGTGAGCTTATACACGACCCTCTATTTGCAAACTCAATGGTAATTGATGATGGTAATCAAAGAATATGTTTAATTTCCTGTGACTTGATAAGTTTAAATAAGGAAGTATCTGATAAAACAAGAACTCTTTTGAAGAAACGGTTCTCTATACCAGAGAATAATGTAATCATTTGCGGTACCCACACCCACACAGGTCCTGTTATGAGATTATCTATTTTGCCCGGTTGGGAAAACGCTATAGCAGAAGAGTGGATGTCTATGCTTCCTTCATATTTATGTTCAGCTACGACACATGCTATCAATTCCCTTGATACAACAAAAGTTGTTTGGATGAAAGGCAAAGAGGAGAGTATTTCTTTCAATAGAAGGTTTTTAATGAAAGACGGGACTTTTCAAACAAACCCCGGTAGAGGTAATCCAGACGTAGTAAAACCGGTAGGTCCGATAGACCCTGATGTCGGAATAGTTGCTTTTGGTGAAGACTATTTAAATATTAGAGGACTTGTAGTCAATTTTGCTTTACATCTTGATACGATTGGTGGTAACAATATTTCAGCAGATTTTCCTGGTGTGCTGAGGCAAACTGTCAGAAAATTTATTGGCGAAGACACGGGAATTGTATATACCTCTGGAGCGATGGGAGATGTAAACCATACAAATGTTAAGGAGAAAAGTAAAGAACGTAAATATTTTGAATTTGCACAACGTATAGGAACAGTTCTTGGGGCTGAAGTAATAAAAAATATTTTTAAAATGGAGAATTTTAAAAGCGAAGCTAAAGTGAACGCTGGCAGAACGTTAGTGAAACTACCTTTGAAAAAATATAACGATGAATCTCTTGAAAAGGCAAGAAAAAGCGTGTTGCAAGGCTATGGACTGCATAATTTAGAATATTTATCAGGGTTAGGCATATTAAGAGCAGAACAATTAGGTAAAGATGAGGTCACAACAGAAATAGTGGCGTTAAGTATTGGAGAAGTTGCCTTTGTTAGTATACCAGGCGAATATTTTGTGGAACTTGGGCTACATATAAAAAAGAACTCTCCATTTCCTTACACTTTTATAGTGGAACTCGGGCTGGACAATTTAGGATATATTGCACACAGCCAAGCGTATGACCAACAAGGGTATGAACCTGTGAGTTCTCCCGTTGCTCGTGGAAGTGGGGAGATACTGGCAGAGAAAGCAATTCAACTACTTAAATCTATAAGATAGTTTTTGTTTTAACAAATGGAGACTAATAATGAAAGCAGCATTATTAAAGGGTGTTGAGAACCTTGTTTTTTGTGATTTCCCCACCCCTGTTGCTAAAAACAAGGATATAGTAGTAAAAGTAAAAGCATGCGGAGTATGCGGTACAGATGTGAAAACTTATCGACAAGGCCATCGTTTCATAAAATATCCGTCTATTCTCGGGCACGAACTTTCTGGTGAAGTAGTTCAATTAGGTAAAGAGGTTGTGTCTTTTAAAATTGGAGATAGAGTACAGGTTGCAGCGGCTATACCTTGCGGAAAATGTTTTTACTGCTATAAAGATATCCAGTCTATGTGTGAAAACTTAACTGTTGTTAGTTGCCATTACCACGGTGGTTTTGCTGAATATATACTTATACCTGAAAACTTTATTTTAAACAAATGTGTGAACAAAATTCCCGAAAATCTTTCATACCAGAATGCAGCTCTTGCAGAACCTCTTGCATGCGTAATAAACGCTCAAGAGTTAAGTAATATTAAACAAGGAGAATCTCTTCTTATTATTGGAGCAGGTCCAATGGGTTGTTTTCATGCACAACTGGCTTATGGAAAGGGTGTAAAAAAAGTAATTATGTGTGATACAGGTGAAAAAAGGTTGGAGTCTGCTAAATTTACAAAATCTGATAGATTTATAAACCCTTCCGTTGAAGAACTCGAACCTGTAATAAGAGAAGTGTGTGACGGGCGGTTGGTTGACCAGATTATGGTGGTCTCTGGGTCTGCTGCTTTGAATGTTAAATTTCTGAAATTGATTTCTCCACGTGGAACAGTCAACCTTTTTGGTGGTTTTAAGAAAGAGCAACTGGCAGATGATATTGATAAGATACAGTATGGAGAGTGCAGGCTTATAGGGAGTTACGGTTCTTCACCAAGACATAACAGCCAAGCTATCTCTGTTTTAAGTTCGGGGATAATTGAGGGCGATAAGTATATAACAAAAACTTTTTCTTTATCACAGGTACAAGAAGCTTTGGAAGTAACAGAAGAACGACAAGGATTAAAGAATATGGTTCTTCCTTAAAAATGGTGGTGATAAATGTTAACAGAAAATCAAAAAAATAGTCTTTTAAAAATTGCAAGAGATGCTATTGAAACCAATCTTGCAGGAAAATTGTTTAAAGCACCAGAAAGTCAAGACCCGCTCTTTAAGGAAAAAAGAGGTGTGTTTGTTACTCTTAAAAAGAATGGTAAATTGAGGGGTTGTATCGGATATATCCAACCTATTAAACCTCTTGTTGATGCTGTTAGTGATATGGCAGTTCAATCTGCAACAGAAGACCCTCGTTTTTCGCCTGTTTCTTCTGTTGAACTAAAAAGCATAGTAATCGAAATTTCTGTTCTAACAGTTCCTGAAAGAATTAATAATGCTGAACAAATTGTATTAGGAAAAGACGGTGTTATAGTTAAAAAAGGGTACTTGCAAGGAGTTTTTCTTCCGCAAGTTGCAATTGAGACCAATTGGAATTTAGAAGAGTTTATGGATAACCTATGTATGTATAAAGCAGGGCTACCAAAAGATGCCTGGAAAAAACCTAATACAGAGATTTATACCTTCCAAACAGAAGTGTTTTCTGAGGATGACCTTTGAGCCCCCCCTCATCCTTTCTTGCCCTACGGGCTTCAGTCAACGGGGGCAGTTCACCGACTCTCTGCCTTGCCAAACGATGCTCATTACTCTTCGCATCGGCACTCCTCTCCTCCCTCGGGGATATTCGGGACAAGACCCAAGGGGAGTGGGCAAAAAAGGAGTGAATAACACCAAATACTTTTTTCTCCCATTAACCTAAACTGGTAGCAAGAAAAACGAGATTCCGGATCAAGTCCGGAATGACATATAGGGGGGATATTTCTTTTCACTACACTTGAGTAAGACGAAGGCTAGACCTCCGCAAAATACTCCGAGGTACCACCTTCATCACTTGCAAAGACAATCTTTCCTTATTTGCCTCTCCCCTTGAGCTATCTCTTACCCATATCTTTTAAAAGGTGTATGTATGCTTCATATACAACGATTAAATCATACATTCCACGCATTAAAGTTAGCCATCCAGGGTTGCCATCAGATTTTCTGCCTATAAATCCACCTTTTCGAGCAACTAGACGTAATACTTTTTGAGGTGTCATTTTTCCCTTTGCTTCTTTAGGGAATTTCTTTCTTAAATAAGTTATTTGTTCTGGATGTAGAATTACCTTTCCTGCAACCCCTTTTCTTACTTCATGTCGCATTAGTAGAATATTGTAACATAAGATTGAAAACATACCTAAGCATTTTTCAAGCTGTTCTTTAGTTTGCAACTGTCGGTCTTCTATTCTACAGCCAGTCTTTAATCCTTTATGAAACTCCTCTATCAGCCATCGAGATTGATAATACTTTATTATTTTTAAACAATCTTCTCTACTTTCTATTTTCTCGTTTGTTAGAAGTATCCAATGTATTTTGTTATCTGCGTTTGATGTTTTGAGTTCCTCTACTATTACTACATTTATATCCAGTTCAGGACCTTGTCTGTTTATAGATTTTGGTGCAAGTATTTTCAGCGTACAACTTCTTATGCTTGCCTTGGCAACTCTTTCTTTTCTATTCCCATTACGTTCTATTTTTATGTTTGTATAACCATACAATTTCGCCTTTTTTATGTCTTCAAATATATGTCCCGATTCTGTCTTTCTGTTCCATGCACAACGTATTACAAATCCCTGATTTAACTCCTGTATCTTTTTAATAAAAAAGTACACATCGCCTTCTCTGTCGCATACTTGTATTACCTTCTTATGTCCCTTGAGTAATTTACTGCTGCTTTCTAATCCTTCTTGCCATTTTATGCTTTCTTTTTCGTCTTTTTTACTTCTCTTGGCTTTCGACTTTCTTACTATTGTTTTTTGATGTAGCAATCCTAACGGTTTTTTATCTTCACCACTTACCGCATATCCATTATGCACCAACATTCCTATAAACTTTTCTTTAACTCCTATAGAACCTAAACCTTCAGTAGATGGATGATGTGAATAATTCAAATATGTAGTGTCTTGTATAAATAGAACAACCTCTTCTTCCATGCATCTTGCTACTGTACTGTTTTTATGTGGCATAAGTATTCTCTCATGGGTTACTTTTTTATTGGCAAAAAACCTGTATAACGCTTTTAAATCAGACCAATTATCTGGTATTATTATGGGAAAACTTAAATCTGTACTTCCCTGTACTTGCTCTATTATTTTAACATATCTTTCAGATAATCGTCTATCATTAAAATTAACCTTTGCTATTTCTTTTTCTATTACTATTGACATTTTGCCTCCTTTGTGATATAGTAATTATACTATATAAAAGGAGGTGAGGCAAATGGCTTATAAAACTAAAATTCAAAAAGTAGAAAGACCTACTAATCAATCGTTTTATGTTAATCTTCCTTCTGCTTTAGCTCAAGCTATGGAAATTGAAAAAGGTGAAGTGTTTGAGTGGGTTGTTGAAAATAAAAACTTGCTTCTCTTGAGACGGGTTAAAGAACAAAAAACGTTCAAAAGCAAGAAAAAAAGAGCAAATATTTAAATTTTATTACCTCTTATAGCTTTCGTATCAAGAGTTAACAAACTTGTGGGTAAGAGATAGCCCCTTGAGGAAGAAGATGGAAGGTGAGGGGTTCTTTTATGTTTTTTGCTTTTATGTCTTCGCCGTTGCTTGTTATTACGAAACGCTCGCAAAGACGGAATGGGGGGAAGGGAAAAGCAAAACTTTTTTTTATTTAGTTAAATGATGTTACACTTATCATATAAAATAGTTAAGTTAAAAATTTAAAATTACTCAAGGAGGAAAGCAATGCTTAAAGCAGGATTCGGAACTGTAAATATAACACCGCCGTTAGGTTGCGCACTACAAGGTTATTTTGGTCCTCGTACAAGTGAGTTGATACACGACCCTTTATTTGCAAGTTCAATGGTGATTGATGATGGTAATCAAAGAATATGTTTAATTTCTTGTGACCTGGCAACTTTAAACAGCGAAATAACCGATAAAACAAGGGCTCTTCTGAAGGAACGGTTCTCTATACCAGAGGATAACGTAATTATTTGTGTCACTCATACCCACACAGGTCCTTATGTTAACAAGTTGTCTACTTTGTCTCCTAAAAACAAGACCGTAAATAAAGAATGGTTATCTATGCTTCCTTCATATTTATGTTCTGCTACAACCCACGCTATGAATTCCCTTGATACAACAAAAGTTGTATGGATGAAAGGTAGAGAGGAGAATGTTTCTTTTAATAGAAGGTATTTAATGAAGGATGGAACTGTTAAAACCAACCCCGGTATAGGCAATCCAGACATAGTTAAACCAATTGGTCCAATAGATCCTGATGTCGGAATAGTTGCTTTTGGTGAAGACTATTTAAACATTAAAGGGCTTGTAGTCAACTTTGCTTTACATCTTGACACAATTGGAGGGAACAATATATCTGCAGATTTTCCAGGTGTGATGCGAAAAACTATTAGAAAATTTACTGGTGAAGATACTGGAATTGTATATACCTCTGGAGCGATGGGAGATATAAACCATATAAACTTTATGGGAAACAAAACAGAATTCGAATATTTTGAATTTTCTCAACGTATAGGAACAGTTCTTGGCGCTGAAGTTGTCAAGAATATTTCTAAAATAGAGAATTTTGAAAGTGAGGCAAAAATAAATACAGGTAGAACTCTTTTAAAACTGCCTTTAAAACAATATGACGATGAATCTCTTGAAAAAGCAAGAAAGAATGTTCTTTTAACTCCTGGATTGCATAATTTAGAATATTTATCAGGGTTGGGTATGCTAAAAGCTTCCCGATTAGGTAAGGATGAGGTGACAACAGAAATAGTTGCATTTAGTATAGGAGAAGTTGCTTTTGTTAGTATACCGGGCGAATATTTTGTTGAGCTTGGACTACATATAAAAAAGAATTCTCCGTTCCCGTTCACATTTATTGTTGAACTTGGTATGGAAAACTTAGGTTATATTGCTCACAGTCAAGCGTATGACCAACAAGGGTATGAACCTGTAAGTTCGCCTTTTGCTCGTGGTGCTGGTGAGATACTGGCAGAGAAAGCAATTGACCTTCTTAAATCTATAAGATAGTTTTTTTATAAGTAAAAATATAAAATATATCTTTTAAAAACTTTAAGAGGTTTTCTTCTGTAGGTTGTAACAGAAATAAGTTAGAATATATACGGGTTAATAAATAACACCTATGCGTATATAAAGTAGACCTCCAAAAGATATAAAGCTCCTCCTAATACAGAGGTTTATATCTTTTAGGTAGAAGTTTTTTATGAGGAGAACTTTTAACTAAGTCTATTTCAAGTGCCAAATATTTTGTCCTCAATAGCTTTTTCCGACACCACTCCAACAAGTTGACCTACCTGCTCACCATCTTTAAAAATTATAAGGGTAGGTATAGACATTATATTAAATTTTGTTGGGATAGAGTCGTTTTCATCTACATTCATTTTAGCAAAAACAACACTTCCTTGATGTTTTGTTGCAAGTTTTTCTATTGTAGGAGCTAACATTTTGCAAGGCATACACCATCCTGCCCAAAAATCAACAACAACCAGATTATACTTTTTTAATGCTTCCCCAAAATTTGCGTCGGTCAAATCAATAGGCACACCAGGGTTTTCAATCAATTCTTTATTATCAGCCATTATTCCTCCTTATTTAATGTTTTTAGGTAACAATGATTTTACCATATTTTTTTATAATTGTATATATTACAGTTATTTAAAAAGCGTTTAGAGTTTTATTTTGTTTGCTTAATGTGAAAAAGAGAGCAAGACAAGCAGAGGGTAAATATGTGGGTTTTCATTCCTTTTCCGCCTTCGGCGAGATTGCCACGCCAAAAGACGGCTCGCAAAGACGGAATGGGGGGGGGAGTGAAAAAAGGGAGGGGCAGAGGCAAGGTCATAAATGGACGGGGTTGGAATTATGCTCGTAGAGTAGGCGATATCAACTCTGGATTAAAAACTATTGTTCTTTTTTCTGTAATTATTATATCAACCTTTTCATCCCACTGTTCTGCGGGTATTTTCTCTTCCAATATTTGAAAATCAAAAGTAAAAACTGCTTTAATTACATCTTTTTTAATAGTCGAAAGAAACTTATCATAAAACCCGCCACCCATACCTATCCTGTTTCCCAACAAGTCAAAAGCAAGTCCAGGTAGTATAACAAGGTCGATTTTTTCTGGTGGGTACGGACGAAAGAAATAAGGTTCAGGAATATTTTTTGTCCTATCAATATCTTTTTCAGACGATATTACTGAGGGATAAAACTTTTTTTCTGGTATATCGTTGAATGGAATGCAAACAGTTTTTCCGTTATCAAAAGCGTTTTTTATAACTATGTCGGTCTTTACTTCCCTACCAAAATGGGCATAAATTAATAAAGTTTTTGCATTTAAATAGTATTCGGAAACAAGAAGTTTCTCTTGAATTGTTCTGCTACCTTTCAACCATTGGTTAAGGTTAAGACTCTTCCGCCTATTAATCATTACTCTTCTTATCTTTTTTTTCTCGCTCATTTTTAAGTCTTTCCAGGTGGTTTAGAAAAAATCTAATTCTTTTTTCATATCCAGACTCAGAAGGTATATAAAACTTTTTTTCAAATGGCATATATTTCTGTTGGACATAATGTTCTGGAAAATCGTGAGGATAAAGGTATCCTTTACCTTTACCTAATTTTTCTGCACCTTTATAGCCTGTTCCTTGCAAATGTAAAGGAACTTCTTGTACCTTCTCTTTTTTCACATCTTCAAGCGCTTTATTTATGGCAAGATATGACGAGTTACTTTTTGGGGCAGTTGAAATATAGATTACTGCCTGAGCTAATATAATGCGTGACTCTGGCATACCTATCACTTCAACAGCTCTATAACAACTCTCGGCTATTAAAAGAGCCTGCGGGTCTGCGTTACCAACATCTTCCGAAGCACATATCAATATACGTCTTGCTATAAATCTTGGGTCTTCACCTGCAACTATCATCTTAGCAAGCCAATATATCGCCGCATTAGGGTCAGACCCTCTAATACTCTTTATAAAAGCTGAGATTGTATCGTAATGGTGGTCATCATTTCTATCGTAAGCAACAAACTTTCCTTGAGCTGATTCTTTTGCCATTTCTAAACTAATATTTATAACATCTCCTGTGCCACTCTTTGGAGTTATTGTCAAAACTTCAAGCAGATTTAGAGCACGTCTTGCGTCTCCTTGACTACTTTTAACTATATAATTTAGGGCTTCACCAGAAAGTTTAATGGGTAGGTTACCAAGACCTTTAGTCTTATCTTTAAGTGCGTTTGTTAAAATTTCTTTTATGTTATCATCAGAAAGTTGGTTAAATTGGAATATCATTGCCCGCGATAATATGGGGGTGTTAATATAAAAAAACGGGTTATGGGTTGTTGCGCCCAAAAGAATTATTGTTCCCTCTTCTACATCCTTTAAAAGTGCGTCCTGCTGGGTTTTGTTAAAATGAGCAATCTCATCAAGGAAAAGAATTGTTCTGCTCCCTGAATGATTAAACCTATGTTTAGATTCCGATATCACCTCTCGCACATCAGAAACAGTTGAAGTAACAGCGTTAAGATGTTTGAAATGGTTTTTGGTCTTTTGAGCAATTAACGTTGCAAGACCAGTTTTACCGCAACCAGGCGGACCATATAAAATTATTGAGGGGATATTATCGCTCTCTATTATCTTTCTCAATATTTTATCTTGCCCTAAAAGATGTTGCTGACCTACAAACTCACTAAAATTTTCAGGACGCATCCTTGCGGCTAAAGGCGTTTTTTGAGATACGGTTTTCTTATATTGAGTTTTAGGAGAGTTGAAAAGTTCATTCATTTAATATAATCAGATAGGTTGGTTAAAAACACTCCGGGGATGAAAGATTCTCATCCCCGGGGATTAGTCAAGAAAAGATGTTTCAATAAATAAGTATTACCAGTAGACAGTTCTGATTCTCTGTTCTACTTTTTCTTTATATTCTGCATTTGCTTCGTCCATTTTAAGGATTTTTGCCCACTCGGCTTTTGCTTTTTCAAAGTTACCTTCTGCTCTATAATCTGCTCCTATATTATATTGAGCTTCAAGCCTCATATCAGGTTTAATATCTTTCATCTGGACTACTTTAGCGTATTCTGCTCTTGCTTTATCGTACATTTTCTCTGTTGCAAAAGAATCCCCTGTACCAAATATTGCTTTAGCTTTATCGTCAGGAGTTGCTCCAGCCATACTTAAAATTTTAGTATATTCTACTCTTGACTGAGCATAGTTTGGTTTTTCCTGAAACCTGTATCCCATAAAACTTTCAGCAATTCTAAATTGTGCATCTATCTTCTGTTTTGAAGTACTTCCTTTAATGTTGAGAATTTTTGCGTCTTCTGCTCTTGCTTTCTCATACTCTCTTGCTCCGTAAAAAGTATCAGCAATTCTTGATGTAGCAACCGCTTTTTCGCTATCATTAGAAGCCACTTCTAAAGCTTTAGTAAAATCAGCTCTTGCAGAAACATAGTCTGGCTCTCTTTCTCTCATTTTTTTAGTTCCAGCATCAATTGCCTGTTTATAATTAACCTGTGCTTCTGCTGTTAAACCCAAACAAACCAACATTCCTAAAATTATTACTAACCTATTCACCTCATCATCTCCTTTATCCCAAATTTTATTTAGGGATATCTGTTTGTTTCTTAACAGATAAAACTATACCACTTTTTTATATTTTTTGTCAACTCATTAATCTAATTTTAACCTTCACAACTTTTTTGTCAAATTTTATATTCTATCAGGGTTTGTCTCAATATACGCTCCAATTTCATAAATTGTTCTTCTTAACTCCTCTTTATCCAAAATACCGTTCACTCTAAAAAGATATTTCCACACATCTTTTCCCTTTTTTACTGGTGGGAAAGATGGCCCTGAGTATATGATTTCAATATTATTTTCCGACAAATAATTATCTATTAAAACTTTTTTTGAATCAAGTAAAGATTTCTTCTTATTCCTTATTTCAACTTTTACTATTTCTCTGTAAGGAGGGTATCCAAGTTGGTCTCTTACAATAAGCTCTTTATCCAAAAAAAGTTGTGGGTTAGAATCTTTTAAGGATTTATAAATCTCCATATTAGGGTTTCGAGTCTGAATAATAATCTTACATAAAGGGTTTTGTATAAGCGAGGCGACCTCATTAACAAGTATGAAAAAATGTTCCTCGCTTCTATAGTCGGGCACATTTAAAAAAGATTCGCCACTAACAAACACTACAAGCCCAAAAGAGTACTCTCCTAAATATTTTTTAATAGCTTTTGTGCCAATAAGAATAGAGCAATCTTTACAAATATCGGTATCTGGTTGAGAGATTATTTTTGAAATAGAAACAGTAGGATATTCTTCAGTTAAGACCTTAAACATTCTTTCTATACCAAAAAGTCTGAACGAAATTCTTTTGCTACCACACTCCGGGCACTTGTTCTCAAAAGGTAAAGCAATCTTGCAAAATCTACATAAAAGAGTTTTACCGTCTTCGGATAAAACAAGTTCAGAATCACACTTCTGGCAAGTTAGACGTGTTTCACATTTTTCACACCTAAATATTTTTCGATTACCTTTACTATTATGTATAATTGCTATCTTTTCTTCTTTAAGTATTGTCTCTTCAAGGATAGAGACCACATCTTTTGAAAGAAACGAAATTTTCTTATCAACAGTCTTTTTAGTTATAGGAACAATATATACCTTATCCTTTAAGTTTGGCTCTCTTTTTGTTTCAAGCGAAGTTGACTGATTCTGGATTGAATAGTACCTGTTTATTGAAAGAGATGTTTCTAAATAAAATAGAGAGATATTATTCTGTGAAGCCCTAAACTCTACTACCTCGCAAGCATCATACTTTGGGGTCTGTTGCTCTTTATAAGAGGAATCGTATCCATTATTTATTATAAAAGCACATATATCTGATAAAGGAGAAAAGACACCAAGACGGGTACCTATGACCAACATCTTTTCTCCACTCAACATTTTAAGCCATCTTGAAATCCTATCTTTTGGTTTTAAATCCCCGTGGAATAGGATAGTTTTTTCACCAAAGACTGCCTTCATCTGCTCATAATAAGATTCTGCTTGATAAATTTCTGGAAATATAGAAACAACCGAACCATTGTGAACCTCTTCTGCTATAAGTCTATTCTGCTCAAACCTTTCACTTTCATTACTTAAAAGGATACATTTTTTTTCTAATCTTATCTTTGTTTTTTTTATTTCCCTTACTAACTCTTGATTATGGTCATCTTTATACTTGGTAGGAAGCCTGCCAACTATGGAAAAAAGGGATTGACCTAAAGAAGAAAAGTAGGTTGATGAAAGAAATTTCGCAACCTGAAAAATATCGTCTGGAACCAATGAAAAACTATCGTATACCTTCAAAACGTTTTTACATAACCCTGCGTCAATCTCGCCCTCTTTATCTGTAGATGTAACTATTCCTGTCTTTTCCTGCCTGCCAAAAGGAACTCTTACTCGAGAACCAATAAAAATTTTACCTTCAAATTCTCCAGGTAGGTAATCAAAACTCTTTTCAAGAGGGATATCAAAAACAACTTCAATCCGTTTCATATATTACCTTTTTAAGATTTTTTATATATTTTGGGGTTGTTCCGCAACAGCCACCAATAAATTTTATTCCTTTATTAACCATTTCAACACAATTTTCAGTAAACTCTTCTATACTTTCTGGGTAAGTTATATTACCGTCTGATACTTGGGGTATCCCAGCGTTAGGTTTTACCCATAAAGGTATTTCTGAAATCTTTCTTATTTTGCTAACAACAGATTCCATTTCCCTGCTTGTCAATCCACAATTTATACCAAGAACACCTATCTTTTCTGCCCATTCCAACAAATCCTCTATTTTCTGTCCCATAAGTGTCCTATTTTCTCCGCCTGAACTCAAGGTTAAAGAAGGTATGATAAAACAATCATATTTTGCTTTGATAGAGTTGTATGCAACCTCAATTTCTTTTAAATCTTGAAAAGTTTCAAGCAGAATAAGATCAACACCTGTCTCTTGTAAAAATTTAGCCTGATAAACAAATATATCTTCTGCTTCTTTCATTGTTAAGTTGCCATAAGGTTCAAGAAATTCACCAGAAGGTCCTATATCTCCAGCAACAAGAATACCCTTATATTGGCTACTAACTCTTTTTGCAATCTCGCCGCTTTTAATATTTATATCTTCAATTTTATTTGCCAAATTCTTGCGAGCCAACCGTTTCTTGTTAGCGCCAAAAGTGTTTGTAAGTATAACAGACGCCCCAGATTCAATATACTCTTTATGTACCGAAGCAACTAAATCAGGCATATCTATACTTGCACATTCAGGGGTAATACCTAAATATCCTAACTCTTGAAGGTATGCTCCCATACTACCATCGGTTATAATAACGCCTTCTTTTTCTATAACTTGCCTTATATCCATACTAAAACTCCTGGATAAGTAAAGTTTTACCTACCCCAAAAGGTACATTTGCGTACCCTTCTGTTTCAAACGATTCAAAAGAATCCGGACCAACGATTGTTGGGAACATCTCTTTTAAATGAAACGGTCCAAGCGCATTCCTAAGGGTTCCAGCACATTCAATTGATATTATATTTGTTCCTTCTTTTAAATAGCCTGTCAGGTCAATCTGGTAAGGAGGAAGATATACTGTCCCAACCTTTCTTCCATTAACGCTAACCTCTACTACCGTACAATGAAACTGCTCAAATTGTAGTACATATCGACCTTTCAGTTTATCTATAACAACCTGTTTTTCTGCAGACAGGATGCCAGTATAAAACGGATAACCTTGCAAGTTTACACTCTTTTCATCTGTTATTTTTTGTGAAGGTGCCAACTTTAAACCGCTATGGTAATACCCATCTGCTGTATGATGTATATCTTCTGCTTCAACAGAAAAATCTCCCGCTATATAAATGTTTTCCAGTTCAGTACCACCTTTCTTAAAAATAAGTGTGCCTTCCTTTTTAGGTAAATTAAACAATGTTTCAAGGATAATACTGTTTTTTCCAGATACTATAAAATTTGCTGGTATATCCACTACATTAAAACATTTATCAATCCATCTTTGGCCACTTTTAGCATTCAAAGACTCTCCATTAACGCTAACTTTGTAGTTATCAATACTTTCTACAATAAGTTTTAGACCTTTAGGAGAAAACCCTTCCTCTACTTTAAATTCAAATAATACTCTTACCGTTTCACCGTTACACGTTTTTTCCATCTCATTTTGAACTTCTATTGCAAGCATCTTCTCAGACCAACGTGTATCTGTACTTTTTTGAAAAGCGCATCTATCAAGCACCAGTACATTGAAATCCTTCATTGATATATCCCAGCCAGAAAGTTGGGCTTGTATTCTCTCTTTATTTTCATCTTTCTTTGTAAGCAATGGCTCTTCAGATTCATTCAAAAGAAACATATATGAACCTACTGGAGGAAAAACCAAGTCGATACCCATTTTACCGTCTTTAAGATGCGAAACTGGCGTCTTTTCAACTGTTCCTTTAAAAGAGTTCATTTTATAAAGCGCACCTTTTTTAAAAATTTCTACTGTTGCTAAATAGTTTTTATCGGCAGTTATATTGGTAAGAAAAATCAAAGAAGTTTCTCTATTTAGTCTTCTTGTATGCACATATATTTTAGGAATATTTTCTCCGTTAGCATCTTTAACAAGAACAAACCTTTCAATATTTTTATCAAGAATATTCATTAGACTATCAAGCGAAGAGTATGTATGGCAGAGTTGTTTAAGTTCTTTGAATAATTTTTCGTCTTGTTGACCTCCTTCCATAAGAGAAGGAAACCTTTCTGAAGCAATCAACACTCCCCCTGCTCTTCCAAAATCAACAAGTAACTCAACAGTTTTTCTTCTAAGGGTTATTGAGTCAGGAATAATAACAGCAGAATATTTTCCGTTTTCTAAAGTAAATATACCGTCTTCTATTTTGCCATATTTTTCTATTAAATGTTCGCTTCCAAAGTCATACTCAAATTTATTCTCAATAAGCATTAAAGTTAGTTCTGCTAACCTGTTATCTATATCGGTTAAAACAGAGTTTCCTTTAGAGTTCCACCCACTCTCCAAAAGTTTATCAATTGTTTTACCTTGCTTTAAACTAAATTTACACCAAGCACTTTCTACAGGATGAACAACAAGAATATTTGAACAGTACTCACCTTGACTCATAAGAAAGTTTGTTCTTGCAAAATAATCTTCAATTTCGCTCTGGTAATTCCAGTACGGTTGGTGGTGAGAAATAGTGGGTGGATAATCTCTCTTTCTACAACCTCTTAATGAGTACAGATAAAGGTGAGGGCAGAAAAAGTTTATACCGAGAACAATATTCCAATCTCCCAACCTTTTTCTATCAGCAAGCGAAAAATCTTGCCCAGCACACCCATATAGTTCAGATAAAACACGTTCTTTAGACAATTGGTTAGCAACAGAACTACATTGTTTTGGTATCAGAGGAACAGGCGTTTTTCTGCCAAGACAATCTATACCAGGCCAATGCATATACTCGTATAAGTTCATTGCTTCCCCAAGGTTTTGCACCTGAGAAAAAAGTGTCTCTTCTCCCATATAATGACCTGTTAAGGCAATATTTCTCTCATCGCACCAACTATAGACCTGCATACCAAAATTTTCAAGGAGTAACCTGTTTAACAATTTAAAGTAATCATACCGAACCTTCTCGTACCCTTCTTTTTCTTCTACAAGATATACAACATTTTTCAGGATATCGTACCCGTAAGTTTCTTTAAAAATCTTTTCAAAACTGAATGTCCACGGCAAAACAGTAACCTGTTCGTTCTTATCGCCCCATTTATAAAGGTTGCCTCTATAATAGTTTGGTTCATCGGTAAAAATAGCAGGTATAGTATTCCCAAAATATTTTTTAAATAGGTTTTCATAAGGGGTGTAGGTTGAATCCATAAAATCTTTAACTGTATTTTTGTTAATAATATCCACGTACGTAGAACCGTTATACCACTCGGTGTTAGGTCCAAAAATCAATGAGTATGTGTACTCTTTATTCTTTTTTTGAATCTTTATGTACCTCATTCTATTATCAGGGTTTTGAGTAACTATCCCGCTAGCAAAACCGCTTGAACACCTATCTTCATCATAAATATATGCTTTAAACCCTCTATCTTTAGAGTATTCAACAGTCTTTGTTATACAGTCAAACCATTCTTCAGAAAGATAAGTTGTAACCAACCCCATCCTTGCATGCATAAACCCACCACCAAACCCGCCCTTCTGCATCATATCAACCTGGTAACACAATTCTTTTGAGTCAAGTTGGTCGTTCCATGACCAGAAAGGGGCACTCCTAAAAAGAGGCGAAGGAGTTTTAAACTCTTTTATAAGTTTGTTAAACATTTTTTATTACTCCTTGGTTAACCCGTTAACAAAACAGTAACAAGAATTTCCTATTGTTGAAATACTGTACCCTCCTTCAAGAACAAAAAACTTTTTCGTCTCAAGAAGAGCAATCTTTTTTCCAATATCGTAGTAGTGTGTATCTTCAAGAGGTAACTCTAACAAAGGGTCGGCACAATGGGTATCAAACCCTATAGAAACCCCAAGAATATCAGGAGAATATTCTTCAATTACCGATAAAGCCGTAGTAAACTTTTCCAAATATGTTTTAGCTGAACTTCCTTTGTAAACAGGAAAATTGTAACAATTACCAAAAGAAATGTTGCCAGTATCAGGAAAAGAAGGTTTCTGATGCACAGAAACAATTATTATGTTATCTTCTCCTTTAAAAATATCCTCTGTCCCATTACCGTGATGACCGTCTATATCTAATATTGCAACTCTAAACCCTTGATTTAAAGCAAGTTTTTTTACTGCCACAGCAATACTGTTAAAGTAACAGAACCCACTTGTACTATTTTTTCCAGCATGGTGACCTGGCGGGCGAGATAATGAAAAAGAGGTTGTTCCTTCAAAGGCTAATTTGCACGCAGTTATAGCGGCTCCACAGGAAAGAGATGCGTATTTATAGATGTTTTTTATGTTTGGAGTATCAGGGTCGTAAGGCAACAGCCCATTTTTAACCTGATGTATAAGTTGCTGTGTATGAACAAGCATCAAATCTTCTTCAGTACAATATTCTGGTGTCACAAACTTCCCAACCCCTTTCTTTTTCAGAAACTCAACAATACTTTTCACTCTTTCAGGAGATTCTGGATGGGTAGGTTCATAATAATTTAGGAACTCGTTTGAATAGACAAAATTTATAGGCATATTATATATTCTTATAAAGAGTATATCAGTTCTTCCATAGAAGAAAACCTTTCTTCAGGGTCGGTATGGGTAGATTTTCTTATAATTCTTAATATCTGTTCTGAAAATTCAAAATTCAACTCACGGTAAATTTTTTCAATTGTTTTACCGAAAGCATATATATCTGTTTTAATATTTGCTGGTTGCCCTTTTGTTCTTTCAGGAGCAAGATATCCATCTGTTCCTGCCCTAATGGCTACTTCTTTCTTGAACAGTCTCCTCTGGTGAGCAAGCCCAAAATCTGTAAATTTAACTTTCTCCAGAGAAAATGATATTAAAATATTAGCAGGGTTAACATCTTTATGTATGATAGCATTATTATGCACAAAAGCCAACCCTTGCCCAGCTTTTTTTATTACTTTTACTATATTTTCAGGAGTAAAAAGATAATTTTTTGTTTTTATAGCTTTCATAAGGTCAGCATCAAGGTACTCCATCAACATAAACAGGTTTCTATCTTGTTTTTTCACTTGATAAACTTTTATTATGTTGGGATGGTTTAAGGACATAGAAATTTTTGCTTCAGCAACAAACTTTCTCGATTGTACACGGTCGAGCCGTCTTGGATGAAGAACTTTTACCGCTATTATAGTATCATATTTTGGTATTGGGTATATTGTTCTTGCTTTATAAACAGAAGAAAAACCTCCTGCTCCAACCATCTCTTCAAGGATGTACCCCTCTATCTCATAACCTTTTCTTACTTGTATATTCATTGATTTATTCTAAAAATTATTTCTATTTTTTACGGTAAACATTGCTTTGAAATTTTTAAAAGTAGAATAAAAAGTGTACCATTTTTTTAGTAAAAAAATCAAGGTTTTATAAAAGTACCTACTTTTTATGTTATAACTTGCAAAGACACACTGCTATTCTCAATAATAATATAACAGAATAGAAAGAGGAGAATACGTAAATAATTACATAAAAAAACTATACTTTTTCTTAAATTATTTGATTATTTCATAAGATAGAAATATAATATTGTTAAATGAAAAAAACTTTTCTGGTCGAAGGTATGCATTGTGCTTCTTGTGCAAAAAACGTAGAGAAAGCCGTAAAACAGGTTAAAGGTGTTACTTCTGCTTATGTGAACCTGCCAGCAAAAAAACTTTATGTCGATGCTGAGAATATTGATGTAGCGACTATTTTGCAAGCAGTAGAAAATGCTGGAGATTTTAAAGGTTTTGACTTGCAAGCAGGAGAGAAACAAGAAGATGAGGTCTTAGAAATAAAGAGTGCAAAACAGAAGGCTATCTTTTCTTGGGTTTTTACTGTACCTGTTGCCATAGTGATGATTATACATATGACAGGTCTTTTCTCTAAAATAGATGTTTTTTTATATAATATATTTTATATAATTATAGCCATACCTGTTCTTTTCTTTCTTGGATTTAAAACATATATATCGGCAATCAAATCTGCAAAAAACTTTTCCTTCAATATGGATTTTTTAATATTTTTAGGAACTGGTGTTGCTTTTATAACAGGTCCCCTTAGTCTATTTTTACCTATAGAAAACTATGCGGCAATAGCTTCTATGATTATGGCTTTTCACTTAACAGGTAGATATGTAGAAACAAAAGCAAGAGGGGAAGCCAGTCTTGAGATAAAAAATCTTCTAACCCTTGAAGCAAAACAAGCCACACTACTTATAGATGGTGCTGAGAAACTGGTAGATATTAAGGAAGTTAAAACAGGTGATATTATGCTGGTAAGGCCAGGAGAAAAAATACCAACCGATGGTGTTATAGTTAGAGGAGATAGTTATGTAGACGAATCTATGGTTAGCGGAGAAAGTTTGCCTGTAGCAAAAAAAGAAGGCGACAATGTTATTGGGGCAACACTCAACCAGGACGGGTTTTTGCAAGTTAAGGCTCTAAAAGTAGGAAAAGAAACTTTTTTGAACCGTATAATACAACTTGTAGAAGAAGCTCAATCAAGTAAAATCCCCGCCCAAGATTTTGCTGATAAGGTAATATCTGTTTTTGTTCCCATAATTATAGGTATCTCTTTGTTAACGTTTATGTTATGGATTTCTTTCCCTTCCTTTATGTTTAATGCCAAAAAATTGTTCCTTTTTCTTCCTTGGGTCAACATAACCGAAACAACCAGGTTGAAACCAGCTCTCCTTGCTGCAATCTCAGTACTTGTAATAGCTTGCCCTTGTGCGTTAGGTCTTGCCACACCTACTGTTCTTCTGGTTAGTTCAGGGATGGGCGCAAAAAAAGGTGTTTTTATAAGAAAAGGTGCTGCTATACAGGTTATGCAGGAAGTTTCTTCAATAGCTCTCGATAAAACAGGCACTTTAACTATTGGAAAACCTGTTTTAACAGATATTATACCAATAAAAGATTCTCAAGACGCTAAATCTGAACTTTTAACTATTTCGGCGTCCCTTGAATCTTTATCAGAACATCCATTAGCTAAAGCTATAATAAAAGAAGCAGAAAAATTAGAATTAAAACTCAAACAAGTTGAAGAATTTCAAGTGTTAAGAGGGCTTGGAGTTAAAGGCTTAATAGAAAATAAGAAAAGTATTGCAGGTAACAGTAAACTGTTAAAAACAGAAGGAATAGATTTAAATAAGTATAAAAAATCTTTAGAAAAAATTGAAGATGTCGGTAGGTCTCTTATTTATGTTGCCCAAGAAGGAGAACTGCTCGGAGTTTTAGGGTTATCAGATACATTGAAACCTGAAGCTAAGGAGGTTATTGAAAAACTAAAACTGTTAGGTTTGAAGGTTGCTATGATTACTGGAGATAACGAAAAAACAGCAAAAGCAATATCTCAGCAAGCCGGTATAGAGAGGGTTATAGCTAACGTTTTGCCAGATGAAAAACTTAGACAGATTGAAGAACTCCAAAAGGAAGGAAAAGTTGCGTTTGTAGGAGATGGTATCAACGATGCGCCAGCTTTAAAGAAATCTGATGTAGGTATAGCTATGGGAACAGGTACAGACATCGCAATAGAGACTGGAGATATCATTCTTGTTAAAGGAAACTTGTCTGGCATAGTTTCTGCTATTCTTTTAAGTAAAGAGACCTTTAAAAAAATTAAACAGAACCTTTTCTGGGCTTTCTTTTATAATATTGTTGCTATACCTATCGCAATCTTTGGTGGTATGCACCCTGTTGTTGCAGAAATATCTATGGCTATCTCATCTATTTCTGTTGTTACAAATGCCAATATGTTAAGAAGAAAAAATATAACAATGTCAAACAAAAATTTGGAGGAATAATATAATGAAAAAAAGTGTGAATGTTCAAGTTTTTGGGAATAGAGATTTTGAAGAAGGGTTACAAATAATTAAAGATGCAGGGTTTGAAGCAGTAGAGTTAAACGCTCGTGATATTATTAATGTTGATGGCTCAGAAGAAGGAATTAAAAAAGTAAAAGACCAGGTTCTTTCAAAAGGGCTTGAAATAGCGAGTTTGCTTGGCGGTTGGTACTCTCTGTTTAGTGATTCTTCTGAAAAACGGAAAGAAGAAGAGAATACTCTAGTTAGGGATATTAATATATGTAAAATTCTTGGGACAGACGCTCTACTGGTTGTTCCCGGGGCTATCCGTCCTTCCCCAGAAGGAGACCAACCTATAAGTTATGATAAAGCTTACGAAAGAAGCGTTGAATCTTTGAAAAGAGTAGCACCAATAGCAGAAGAAAACAAAGTTTTTATATGTGTAGAGAACGTCTGGAACAACTTTCTAATTACACCAATAGAGATGAAGAACCTTATTGAAGAAATAAATTCAGAGTTTGTTGGTGTCTATTTTGATGTAGGCAACATTTTAAAGTACGGATTTCCTGAAATGTGGATAAGAATTCTTGGTAAACTTATCAAAAGAATTCATTTGAAAGATTTTAAAACTGCAGTAGGAAACAATACTGGTTTCTGTGGTTTACTTCAAGGAGATGTGAATTGGCCAGAAGTTATGAAAGCCCTCAAAGAAACTGGATATAATAGTTACTTAACAGCTGAATTTGGACCATACAGATATCACCCTGAAACTGTTATCTATCATCTTTCTTTGTCGATAGATAAAATTCTTGGGAGAAAATAGTTTTTCAAAACTTCTCATTAAAGCTTAGCCAAGTTTGGCAGAACGAAATCTTTTTAAAGGAGGAAAATATGAAAAGATATTATTTTTGTGCGGTTATATTTTTAACTTTTCTGGTATTTTTTACAGGTACCGCAAGTTCTCAGATAGCTAACGGTGATTTTGAAGAAACAGTTACCATACCAGAAACTAGCTCTTACTTCAAAAGAATGGAATCAAAAAAATGGGAATTTGAAAAACCTCTTATTTTTCCTAAAGGGTGGTACGTCAATGCAGCTTTGTCTGAAGGTGTATATAAAATAATCACCGACAAAACAGAGGCACAGAGCGGTAATAACTGCATATATCTAAAAGGTGCTTTTACGCATCAGCAACTTATAAAGGTAACTCAAGGAGATGAAATTGAGGTTTCTGTATATGTCAAAGGTCAAAAAGGAAACGAGATAAGGATTCAATGTTACGCTTACGGAAGAAAAGATGATAATAAACGGACAAATGTTGGTGGCTTGAATTTAAGAGCAAAAGCAGAAAGTGAATGGACAAAACAAGTATGGAACTTTACAATACCAGAAAATATCAAAAACAAAAAAGTGCACGAAATTAAAATTGCTCTATACAGCCCTGTGGGGGCGTATTTTGACAATTTGACAATTGAGCATAAAAAAGTTCAATAAGATAGTTTAATACAAGTTCAACTGCTTTAATAGAAGTAGACAAGGAGACTTTAATGGGGGAACGAGTTTTTGCAGGAGTTTCAAAAATAGATATAACACCTCCTCTCGGATATAGGTTACAAGGGCACGGTATGAGAAAAAAACCGAGTCAGAGAATCCACGACCCGTTACATTTAAAAGTTCTTACCGTAAAAAAAGGAAATGATAGAGTTGCTATAATAACGTTTGATCTTCTGGGACTTTCTGTAGATTTTGTTTTGGAAGCAAGAGAAGAGATAAAGAAAAAGACTGGACTACTTGCAAACCAGGTTATGATGTGTGCCTCACATACCCATAGTGGTCCTTTTGTTCTACCAGCTCCTGGCGGTACAATGGATGAAAACTTTATCCCTGACTATTTACCTTTACTTATAAAACAGACCGCAGGAGCTATAATTGAAGCCATAAGCAGAGAAGAAGAAGTTAATCTGGTTTATGGTAAATCTACCATTGATATAGGTTCTATAAATAGAAGAAAAAAGAATCCAGACGGCAGTATATGGGGTCCTGACCCAGAAGGACCAGTTGACAGAGAGGTGTCAGTTCTATCTTTTGAAAAAAGCGTAGGTAACCCTGTTTCAATTCTATTTACTTATGGGTGCCACCCTACAACTGTTAACACCTCTATTTCCGATATAACCGCAGAATACCCTGGCACCGCCCAACACGAATTAGAACGGTTTTATAGCGGTTCAACTGCTCTTTTTACTAACGGTTGTAGCGGAGACGTAAGACCAAGTTTAACAAACGAAGAAAAAACTGCTTTTAAAGCTGGAGATTTTAATGATGTTAAACGTATGGGTAGACTTCTTGCTGCTGGAACAATAGAAGCAATAGAGACTGCACGGATGAAAAGTAAAACTGCTTCTTTAAATATCAAAAGTGTAGCAGGTTATCTTGAAACTTTTCAGTTTCCATTAAATAAAGATTTTCTTCCAGTTGATGAAGAGTCTATTGAAAAAAACTTTCCAATTCTTGTAAAAAAATTTAGAGGAAATTATCAGGCTTTTGAGTCTGAACTGAAATGGAAAAAGATGTGGAAAGAAAAGTTGCTCAAAGGAGACCCAGTTCCAGAAACTGTAGATGCTGATATACAGGTTATTAAAATTGGAGATATTTCTCTAATAGGTTTCCCTGGGGATACAATGGCTGAGATAGGTCTAAAAATTAAGCAAAAAATTCCTTATGCTATACCTATTTCAAACAGTAACGGCAGAATAGGTTACATACCCTCGGCTCAAGGTTTGAAGGATGGAGGTTACGAGGCGTCTTTCTTTTTTTATCAGGGGTTTCCTGGACCGTACGCCCCAGAGATGGAAAGTGAACTAATAAAAAAAATTGTAGAGTTAACAGAACGACAATAACAAGGAGGATATAATGATGAAAAAATGGATTGGAGTGATAATAATAGGACTTATATTGTTTGTATCGGCTGGAGCATTAAAAGCAGAAGTTTTTTCTAACGGTGGGTTTGAAGAGACTGAGACAGCAACACCTTCGCTTATGAAAGTTCTTGATACTGCAGGATGGAAATATGATACACCACTGGTTTTTCCAAAACAGTGGAGAACAAACTCAGGAGTAAAAACAGCAAACGGTGAGTATCGATTAATTACTGATAGCAAACAGGCTCATAGTGGAAACAACTGTATATTTATACGAGGTCATTTTAATTCTATCGGCAACCAACTTAAAGTGTCAGGAGGAGATACGGTTGAAGTAAGTTTTTATGTTAAAGATAAAGATAAAAAAGACGCATTTGCTTTCTTGTATCTTTATGGAACAAATGAAGAAGGAAAAAAAATTTATTGCAGGTCAATCTCTCATAAAACACAGACAGACGAAACATGGACAAAGCAGACAGGCACAATCACAATCCCAACAGGAAAAATCAAAGATGTGTATGTAAGCTCTGCAACTCTTGCGATAGCCAGTCCGACAGGAGCATATTTTGATGATGTAGAGTTGACTATAAAAAAAGCTGAATAAGAAAGTTTGCCATATCACGTTTTTATAAAGAAAATGAAAAGAGTTTATATACGCACCTATGGATGCCAGATGAACGATTATGATTCGGCAAAACTTTCTTCTCTGCTCAAAGAAAACGGGTACTCAATAGTTGAAACCCCGCAGGAAGCCGATTTTATAATAGTCAACACATGTAGTGTTAGAAAAACAGCGGAAGACAGAGCTTTAGCTTTTCTTAGTAGCCAAAAACCTCTTAAAAAAGAAGGGAAAAAACTCTGTCTTTTCGGTTGTTCGGCAAGTTTGTATAGAGAAAAACTCTTCAAAAAATATCCTTTCATAGATATAATATGTAGTCCTGACAACTATAAAAACGTGCCAAACATTTTTAAAACGAGCAAAAAGGGATGTTATGTTGAAGAGAACCTACATCCTTTCCTTGAGACCACACCCTTGTCAGATAAAACTCTTTCTGCTCTTGTTACTGTTACAAAAGGATGTGAAAACTTCTGTTCATACTGCGTTGTACCTTTTACCAGAGGAAAACTTATAAGCCGTCAGCCTGAAGAAATATTAAATGAGATAAAAAAACTTACAGAGAATGGAATTAACGAAATAATATTATTAGGTCAGAATGTCAACGAGTATGGAAAAGATATAGGTACCACATTTATAGATTTGCTAAAAAAGATAGACAGTATGGAAGGTGTTGCTCGTATTAGTTTTACTACCTCTCACCCTAAAGATATTTCTGATGAACTACTCGCTCTTTTTGCTCAATTACCTAAATTATACAAACACCTGCACCTACCTTTCCAATCAGGGTCAAACAAGATTCTAAAACTAATGAATCGTAAATATACAATTGAACAATATTTAGGTATTATAAAAAAAGCACGTGATATGTATCCACAAATAACCATCACCTCAGATATAATTGTTGGCTTTCCAGGTGAAGATGAAAAAGATTTTCAAGATACATCTCAAATTGTAAAAACGGTGGAGTTTGATGATCTTTTTATTTTTAAATACTCTGCAAGACCAGGCACTGTTGCTGCTTTAATGAAAGAGACTGTTACCTCAACAGAAAAAGAAGCTCGACACAAATTTCTTATTTCTCTCCAGAACGAAATATCTTGTAAAAAGAATCAAGGGTATATAGGAGAAACTTTATCTGTTTTTTTAAGAAATATAAGCGAAAAGAAGAACGGGGTTCTTATAGGAAGAACCATCACCAACAAACCTGTCTTTGTGAAATCAAGTAAAAATAATCTTGGCAAGGTTTGCCAAGTAAAGATTACAGATGCTCATCGGATGTATCTTTTGGGGGATTGTTGCGACGCGAATAGAAACGAAAAAATATTATCAGAACCCCAAGTATAAAGACCATTATTAATGTTTTAATATCAATCTCTTCCTCAAAAATTTCTCCTTCTTTAACAATCTCAAGAGTTTCAGCGTGTATATCGTTATCTCCGAAATGTTCAAGGCAATATTCATTATAAACACCCACCACTCTTACTGTATCTCCTGTAACCAGGTACCTGCCAAACCTTTTAATTTTAATAATATCTTTCTTTTCAAGAAAAACACCTATAAAAAACTCGCCGTTTGTTATGTTTACCCAAAAGTTTTTACCAGAAGAGGCAGGTTCACCTATAACTTCGCCTGTAACTATGACCTTTTTACCATTATACTTTTCAGAATTATCAAAAAGGTGTTTTAAAGAGACCTCTTCATAAGAGTATAAATTAGAGACAAGAAAGAATAAGAAGATTGTTAAAAAAAGTTTTTTCACTATATTTCCCGCCATTGTTATTGAGGGCTTTTTAAGGATACTAAAAACCTTAAAAGAACAAAAACCGATAAGAACTCTAACCTTCCAAGCCACATCTGTAAAATATATATAACCTTTAACCCTGCAGGCGCACTTGATGACACTATCCCCACAGATAAACCAGTATTACCTGTTGCCGAAACTGATTCAAAAAGAGAACCAAGAAAAGGGTAACCATAAAACACACCCACCATACTACCTAAAAAAAACGATGTTATATAAAGAATTATTATTATACTTACCATCTTAACATAATTATCTTCTACTACAATCTCTTTTATGTGATGGATTTTTTCTATAATTATCGCTGATTCAGGAGACGTTAGCCTTCTCATCTCTTTTTTTATACCTTTAAAAAAGATGCCAAGTCTAAGCATCTTTATTCCGCCAGCTGTAGAAGAAGAACAACCACCAAAACTCATTGCTAAAATTAAAGCCAACACACCCAAAGTATGCCACTGCCTATTAAAGTTGTTTATAGACCAAGAGGAATACCCAACGCTGGTATGGGCTGAGATAAGGTGATAAAAGGTTTTTCTAAAAAAAGAAAAGTAGTCAGGGAATGGGAAATTGTTTATAAAAGAAAAACAAATAAGAGTAAAAAGGGTCAGTATACTCAACATATAGATTCTCAATTCGTAGTTTTTAAAAAGTTCTTGTGGTTTTCCTGTCCACACAGCGTAGTGTACACCAAAGTTTATGGCACCAAGAATAAAAAGCACCCCAGTAACAAGTTCTATAACCGGAGAATGGTAATACATAATATTTTGAGATTGAACTGAAAAACCAGCAGTATCCCAACCAGACATAAACAGACATACTGAGTGAAACAGAGCTCTACCAACAGATGCGTTGCGTGCAAAATTAATAAAAAATAGGATAGATGTCCCGATAATAAGATAGGTAAAACTGACTAACCATATAAACTTTGCCGTCTGAACCACATTAGGCATTATTTTTTCTTCTTTACCTTCGCTCATATATACCTTTGAAGCGCTACCGCCTTTAACAAAAAATGTCATAGCCACAAGAATTATCCCTTGCCCACCAATAAAGCACATAAAATGTCTCCAGAAATTGTAAGAGTGCGCCATATAATCAAGATTTTTTGCAAGAGTAAAACCAGTTGTAGTGTAGGCGCTCATTGCTTCAAAACACGAGTCAAGATAAGAAAGGTAGTTACCCGAAAGAAAAAGAGGTATTGCACTCAAAAACATCGCAACAAGCCAACTTAGAGCAACAAGACTCATCCCTTGACGCCAATTTAAATTAATTTCTTTAGGGTGTTTTAGGTACAGGATATTTCCTATAAATAGACAGCAAAGTATTGATACAATAAAGTTTAAAGAAGGTGCCCATTCGCGATTCAAAATAGCCACAAATAAAGGAACCAACATTATTATGCCAAGCCCTTGAATGAGTTTACCAAGATAATATAATATAGATTTTACGTCTTCACGAGAAAATTGTGGTATCATTTTTTTATAGAAATGATAAGGTAGATTATAAAGGAGATTGTGGCTGCTACACTAAAGGTTATTAAAGGGTAAACAAGTTCAATAGATATTCCTAAAACCCCTTTATAAAAAACTTTCAAATACTTCAATATGTTGTCTATCATTTGTCTTTCTCAACCCCGCCTGTAAACATCTTTAGAAGATTTGATTCATTTTCAACTTTAGTAATCGCTATAACTTCATCTTTTTCTTTAAGAACAAAATCTGCTTTTGGAATAATTATATCTCCACTTCGTTCTACAGCAACAATAACAGAATCAGCAGGAAGGTCTATTTCGCTCATAAGAATATCAACAACAGGCGAGTTTTCAGGTAGACCTACCTTAACTATTGATAAGTTCCCCTTTTTAAACGCAAAAAGAGGTATTATATCTTCCCAACTAACTTCATCTTCTATAATTTTTGCTATTATAGAGGTGCTACCAATAGCTACATCAACACCAAGTTTATTGAATATTTTTTCATTTTTGGGGTCATTAACTTTAGCAACAGTCCGTTTTACGTTAAAGATATCTTTTGCCATCTGGCAAACCACAAGGTTATCTACATCAAAACCTGTTACAGCCGCAACAACATCCGCTTTACTCACACCAGCCTGCTTAAGCGTAACTGGATCGCACCCATCCCCTTGTATTACAAGAATATTTGCGCTACCTGCCAACTTTTTGCTTACCTCAAGTTCTTTCTCTATAAGAGTTACATAATGGTTCTCACGTAATTTTTCTACCAGATGAAACCCTACGTTGCCGCCACCTACAATTATTATATTCATTACTTTATCCCAAAAACTTTTTTAACTTTTCTAAGGTTAGCCAAACGTACTATTCCTATAATACGGTCGTTACCTTCAATAACCATATTTGCTTCAGGTATTATAACTTCGTTTTGTCTAACTATACTTATTATATGAAAATCTCCCGGTATATTCATAGTTTCTATTTTACGTCCTACATACTGACCATTATTTTTTATTTCTATAACAGTAACTTTATCGCTTTCAAATACATAGGTAGTAAAACTTTTTTCTACAATTTTTTCTCTAATCAGTGTAGCAAAAATAGCCGTGCTGTTCACAGAATCTACCCCTAAATTTCTGTATATCTCATCTTTACCTGTATCTGAAACTCTGGATATAACTTTAGAAAGGTTAAAAATTTTTTTTGCAATATGAGAAATAACTATGTTGGTATTATCATTGCTTGTAGTGATAGCAAGAGCGTCGGCTTTTTCTATACCCGCTTCTTTCAAGACATCAAGGTCTAACCCATCACCAGTTATAACAAGACCATTAAAACTATCGCCCAATTTTTGTAAACTCTTTTCTTCTTTATCAACCACAACAACATTATGCTCATCCTGCAATAATTTTGCCAACTGAGAACCTATTCTACCGCACCCTACAACTATTATATACATCACCCCTCCATAAAAGAAGAATATCTGCTAAGTTAAAACTTTCCATACAGTTTTTCCGCCTGTTGCAAACAGTTTTACTTCCCCCTTCAATTGGTCTTCTTTTATTTTATCTTCAACTTCTTTTACGGCAGATTCTTGCATCTTTTTTTGAGTAAAAAAGATAACTGACGGCCCTGCACCACTAAGACACGCACCTAACAAATTTTTACTATTTAACCTTGTTAACTTCTCAAGGTACCCCATCAATTCTCCTCTATACGTTTGATGCAACTTGTCTCTCGTACCATATTTCAATAGTTCCAAATTACCTGAAGAAAATGCCGTACACAAAAAACCAAAACTACACAAATTGTATACAGCATCACTGAGAGGAACCTTACTGGGCAGAACATTTCTTGCATCCGAAGTAGAAAGTTCGAATTCAGGAATATAGGCTACCACCCTCATATCTTTAGGTGGAGATATTTTATAGGTAACTATTTTATCTTTCTCACTAAAACCAAAGACAAAACCTCCATACAAGGAGGCTGCAAGATTATCTATATGTGTCTCTATCTCAACTGCCAGTTTCAAAAGAGTGTCTTTTTTGATTTGGTGTCCAGACAGTTTAAAAGCACTAATAAGTGCCCCTAAAATAATGGTCCCACTACTGCCAAACCCTCGCCGAAAAGGGATTCTGTTTAACATCTCTACCTTAACATTGAAAGGAGTTTTACCGAGAAATTTAAGACCTAAATTAAAAGCGTACATAAAAAACTCGCCTGTTTTAGTTTCGGATTCTTGTGAAACTTTGTTACTCAGGATAAAACTGTTTTTTATGTTTTTTTCTACAATAAACTCATTAAAAACATTTAAACTTAACCCAGAACAGTCAAAACCACTACCAACATTTCCTACGCTTGCAGGAACTTTAACAACCATTTTGTTTATATCCATTTAAGACCTCTCAGGAAAGAATTTTAAGAACATTTTCTTTGAAAGATTCATAATCGCTATCTATTGTTAAATACTCTTCTTCTTTGTCGTCTAACCCAAGCAAGTTATCAGAGATTGGAGGGACTATATGGAGTAACTCTTGAATCTTTTCTGGGAACTTTGCAGGGTCGGCAGTTTCAATAGAAATCACAACGTCTTTACTACTATATTTTTCTGAAGCAGCAATAGATATCGCTCCGTGGGGTTCAATCAAAATACCATATTCGTTGTAAAACTTTAAAATAGTTTCATCTACCTCTCTTTCTTCTACTGAGTATGAGATAAAATCGTTCCTCAACCTTGCCATATCAGGAAGTACCTTCAAATCTCCCTGCTTTATAAGGTTGCCCTGATGGTCTCTTACATCTGTTAACCAACCACCATACATATCAACCAAACGAGCAAGGTTACTCGGATGCCCAACGTTCATAGCGTTTGAACTACACTCTTTTGAAGGTACCACTGCACGATACTCACCTGTTTCAAGAAATTTCGGGAACTCGTCATTTTCGTTAACTCCAACGATAAATCTTTTAATAGGAAGCCCCATTTTTTTAGCAATAACACCCCCTAAAAGATTACCAAAATTACCTGAAGGGACGGAAAAGACCAACTCTTCTTCGTCAACCCTTGAGTAACCAAAAAAATAGTATACGCTTTGAGGTAAAAGCCTACCAAAATTTATTGAATTGGCAGATGTCAGGTTTAACAACTTAAAATCAGAATCATTAAAAGCCCTTTTAACAATAGATTGGCAATCATCGAATTTGCCTTTAATAGCCAAAGGTAAAATATTGTTTCCAAGTGTCGTCATCTGTTTGCGTTGTCTCTCTGTAATTTCCTGTTCAGGAAACAGTATAACAACATCGATTTTATCCAGCCCATAGAAAGCATTAGCAACAGCGCCACCTGTATCTCCAGAAGTTGCTACAAGTATGGTCAACTTTCTATTCTCTTGTATAGCAAAATATTCCATAACCTTTGACATAAACCTTGCGGCAAAATCCTTAAAAGAAGCGGTAGGTCCTTTTGTAAGCCACATAATATAAAGTTCATCTTTAACTTTTTGGATAGGTATCTCAAAAGAATAAATATCTTGCACAATATCTTTTAGTTTAGTTTTTTCAATTACATCTCCAAGAAATAAAGAAAACACCTCAAAGGCTATCTGGCTATAATCCATATCTCTAAAAGAGTTTATTTTCTCTTTTGAAATTTTAGGAATACTCATAGGCATATAAAGACCGTAGTCAGGCGCTTGCCCTCTCAACACAGCTTCTTTAAAAGAAACTTTTTCTGAATTTCTATTTGTACTTCTATATAAAATTTTTTCCATTTTTTCGTTGCTCTCAAAATACAATAAAACCTCTAAACTGTTAAAATTATAGCATAACCAGAACCATTTCAGCAACAAGGTTAGTATTTATAAACCGTAAAAACTATTACATATTTTTTAGAAACAAACCTAAAATTATGTTAAGATACTTCGAATAATAGTAACTTATAAGGTTAATTGACGCCGTTAAATCTATTAACAATAGCCGTTATTGCGCTTAAGGTATAATGTAATAAGCAATCTTCTTTAGATGTTTGGTTTTTAAAAATTTTTAATATATGTTAAAATGGATATTCTATGGATAAAAAGAAAATAGAAACAGAGAAAAAAATTGTAACAAATGTAACAAAACCTAAAAAGAAAAAACCTTTTGTGCTTATCTTTCTTATAATAATTCTCTTAATTGTAGGTGCTGGGGTATATTTCCATATACAACAGACAAAAGAAAGACAGAGACAACTTGCTCTTGAAGAAGAGAGAAGGTTAGAAGAAGCAGAGAGAGAAAGAGAGAGAAGGTTCCTGGAAGAAAAGAAGAATGAATTTGAAAACCTTATCCAAGAGATGAGAAGGTATTTTAATCTTGGAAATTTCAAAAAAGTAAGAGAATTGGCGGAACAAGCATTACTTTTAGCAAAAGAGTATAACTTTCCTACCGATGAAATCAAACAGATGTTACATATGATAGATGTCAACAGTTATCGCGCAAGATTAAAAAAACTCCAAGCCCAATCAGAAGATATGTATCTTTATCCACATATAAGAGCCGAAACCTTAAAGATACCTAACTTACCTGAATTAAGAAATTTAAGAACTTCAATTATAAATAAAACCTACGAAAATGAATACAAAGTTACCCTTGCTATTGCACATCAACAAGCAAAAGATATTAGCAAGGGTACATTACCCAAGTACAGTTATCTTTCAAGCAAAACTTTCCTTGAAAAAGGAATAAGTGTAAGAAAAAAATATAACTTAAAGAAATCAGAAGAAGAGGCTGTTATTATGGACCTACATAACGAACTCTTTTTTACTTCAAAGGAATTACCAAAAGAGACTGTACCAACCTCTCTATACCGTTAAAAATGAAAAAAAACAATATTAAAATAGGCGTTTTAGGATGTGGCACTGTTGGAAGCCAGTTTGTAGAGCATTTTAATCAAAAAAAACTTTATTTTAAAAAGAAAACTGGTGTTGATTTTGAACTGGTAAAAGTAACTGATAAAAACATTGATATACAAAAGAGGTACCCTCTTATATATACAGAAAACGTTCAAGATATTTTAACTAACAAAAATATTGATATAGTGGTAGAGTTGATGGGAGGAGTTGAGCCGGCTTACACATTCATTAAGCAAGCTATATCAGAAGGTAAGTCTGTAGTAACAGCTAATAAAGCGCTCCTTTCTGGTAAAATAAAAGAACTACTTGACCTTGCGGGAAAAAACGGAGTACACCTTGGATTTGAGGCAAGCGTGGCGAGCGCAATACCTATTGTTAAATCATTAAAAGAAGGTTTTATAGGTAACAATATTTCCAAATTTATGGCAATCTTAAACGGCACAACAAACTATATACTCACTCAGATGTCTCTTTACGGGAAAAACTTTGCAGACGCCTTGAAACAAGCTCAAAAACTTGGGTACGCAGAAGCCGACCCTACCCTTGATGTTGAAGGGTTAGACGCTGCGCATAAATTGTCTATACTATCTTTTCTTTCATTCAACAATTTTGTTTCTTGGGAAGAGATTTTCACAGAAGGAATAAAAAATATAGAACCTATAGATATAACACTTGCAAAAGATTTTGGTTACAGAATTAAACTTCTTGCTATAGCTAAAAAGAATAAAAATGAGATAGAACTAAGGGTTCACCCAACTTTTCTTGCATCAAACCACCTTATTGCCAACGTTGAAGATGTTTATAACGCTATATATCTGGAAGGAGATATGATTGGAAAATCTCTTTTTTATGGGGAAGGTGCAGGAGGCAACGCCGCCGCAAGTGCTGCTATATCTGATGTGGTTGATATAGGTCAAAAATTAGCAGGAGAAACCCCTATCCAGGCAGGTCCTGTATTTGAAGATAAAAAGATTTCTGTTATGCCTATGGAGAAAATTTCTACAAGATATTATTTCAGGTTTACTGTACCAGATAAACCAGGCATTCTTGCAAAAATAACAGCTGTTTTGGGTAAAAACAAGATAAGTATCGCTTCAGTCATACAGAAAGAACAGAATAAAGATAGTGCGGTGCCTGTTGTAATTTTAACACACACAGCAGAAGAACAATCTGTCAGGAAAGCTATTGAGGAAATAGATAAATTACCTATAATCAAACTCCCAACTGTAGTTATAAGAGTAGAAGATTAAACTAAACTTTCCTTACATTACCCTATCTCGCCCAAATCTATATAAAATTCGTATAGGAGTATTATGACCACCATTAAGAAGAATAGTTTTTTGACTCTTATTGTTCTAAACAGCATATACTTTTTTTCTTACTTCCACAGAGTCGCTGTTCCGGGAACAATATTTAATGAATTACAATCATCTTTTTCTCTTTCAGCCACTGCTGTCGCTGGTCTGGGAGCATTAACAATATTGATTTACGGAACTTTCCAAATTTTCGCAGGTATTATCTCTGACCGTTTTGGAGGATTTAAAACGTTTCTTGCTGGCAGTATTCTTTTAAGTATTAGTTCCACTCTTTTCTCCTTTGCATACACCCCTGCTATGTTGTTTATAACCAGAGGTTTGGTTGGATTTGGTGCCAGTTTCATATTTATCAGTCTTGTAAAAATATTAACAAACATTTATAGCCCAGACGATTTTCCTTTCTTTTTAAGCATCTCAATTATATTGGGATATTTAGGCGGAGTGGTAGCAACATACCCGCTGGAAAAAACAATATCTTTTATGGGATGGAGAAACTCTTTTTTTATTGCAGGAATTTTATGTACAATTTTTTCTATCATAGCTTTACAGACTTTTAAAAAAGTTCAACGTTCAGAGAACTTAAACAGAACATTTTCTTTCGCCTCTTTTCTTCAAGTTATACAGAACGTCTCTGCCATACCTGTACTTATCTCAGGGTCAATAAATTTTGGAATATACTTTTTGTTACAGTCCTCTCTTGGAAAAAAATTTCTCCAAGACTCTTGCAACCTTACCTCTGAAAAAGCATCACTGTTTACATTCTATATGATGGTAGCTATAACTTTATCTGTATTCTTTTCGGGTCATATATCAAGATTGCTCGGAAAACGCAAGCCAATCCTAACCACTGCAACATTTATAACCCTGCTTGGCTCAGCCATAATTTTTTTAAATCTAACATTTAAAGGTTCTTCACAAATATTTCTTATTTCGTATATTCTACTGGCAACATCAGCGGCAGTTTCACCTATATTCTTAACTGTTATGAAAGAACTTTACCCAGAAAACGTTTCAGCCACCTCAACAGGATTTCTTAACACGATCTGTTATATAGGAATTTCTTTAATGGGATACCTGGCAGGGGTTGTTCTTGACTTGTTCAAACACGTTTCAATTGAAATTTCTGGAGTTATTATATACCCTGATGCCGCTTACAGAATAATATTTCTCGGATGCGTTATGCTTGCATTGATATCGTTTCTTGTTTCGTTTTCAATAAAAGAGACAGGTAAAGAATAATTTAATTGATATTTAATCTTATCTGTTTTAAGATATAGTGTTAAGCGCCTGTAGCTCAATTGGACAGAGTAGTGGGCTTCGAACCCAATGGTTGCCCGTTCGAGTCGGGCCAGGCGCAATAACGTAATAGAAATATATTTACCATATTAACAAGGAATAAGATGAACAAAAAAACGGTTATTTTTGATAATCACTGTGATACATTGGTTTCTGTAAGAAGGAATAATAGAGATTGGTTATCTGAATCTAAAGACGGGCATTGGGATATTGAAAGATACATAAAAGTAGGAGGTAAATACCAGGTAATGGCAATATGTCCTCCCCCTAACCTTCTCGGAGATATCTCTACCTCTTTTACGTTTGAGGTTTTAGGAAGTTATTACAGCGCTTTAAGAAGAACAGACAAAATATTGACCATTAAAACGAAAACAGACCTTGATAAAGTTAAAAACAGGTTAGGAGTAATCCTTGCTATAGAAGGAGCCAACCCTCTACTTGGTAGAGAAACTCTTCTTGAAATGTTTTTTCAGGCAGGTATAAGACTTATTACCCTTACGTGGAACCATCGAAACGAGTTAGCAGACGGAAAAGGCGTTGGCGGTAATTACGGCCTAACCAATATAGGGAAAACTCTTGTAGCAAGTATGCACGCAAAAGGGATAGCTGTTGATGTTTCCCATCTAAACGAAGCAGGATTTTGGAATGTAGCAGACATTTTAAAAACAGGAATGATGGCTTCTCATTCAAATTCTCATAAGATATGTAACCACTCAAGAAACCTTAACGATAAACAGATAAAAGCCATATCTGACAGAGACGGTATAATAGGGTTCAATTTTGCCAGCGGTTTTATATGTAGTGAAGGCGAACCCGGAAAAGAGCATTTTCTTGCTCATCTAAAACAGATAAAAAAAGTGGGGGGGACAAAAGTTCTTGCTTTTGGTGGAGACCTTGATGGTATAAATAGAGGTTTAGTTACAAATGCTCTTAAATACCCTACCCTTTTAAACTGGGCAAGCGAAATTTTAACCGATGAAGAACTTGAAGATTTTGCATGGAAAAACTCATACAATTTCTTCAAAAATATTCTACCTGACGCCTGACTATTTCTATTTTTTGAAATATCTGGTAAAATATAGATACTTTATTAGTTTGTATTTTTTTTTATAAATAATTTTAAATGGTGGGTGTAGCTCAGAGGCAGAGCGCTAGACTGTGGCTCTAGGAGTCGGGGGTTCAATTCCCCTCACCCACCCTGGCAGTTTTTAGTATTGATTCTATTGCTTGTTAAATTGAAAAACCAGGTTACCACTTTGCACCTGCTTCCTTTAAAATCTTGATAATTTTTGTACGTCCACGTCTTAGTGCATAAAACAAAGGTGTCTGTCCGTCTTCATCCCTCGCATTAATATCAGCACCTTGTTTTATCAATAATTTAACCATTTCTACTTTTCTATAGAGAATTGCATCAAACAAAGGGGTCCGGCCGAAATAATATTTCGCATTAACATCAACACCGTGTTTTAGCAATAATTTTACTACTTCTATGTTTTCATCTTTAACTGCTTTAAACAAAAGAGGCGTTTCATCTACACCTTTAGCGCTAATATCCATACCTTTTTCTATCAACAGTCTTATTATTTCCACTTTTTTAGTATAATCTTCACCAGACAAAGATGTCTCTTTATCTTTCTCTTCCACATTAATATCAGCGCCGTGCTCTATTAATAGTAGAGCAATTTCTAACCGCCCCAAAAAAACTGCACTATGCAAAAGTGTCTGCCCATTTTTATTCTTCGCATTAATATCGGCCCCTTTTTCTATCAATAGTTTTAATATTTCTACATTTTTGCAAAAAGCTGCTATATGTAAAGGCGTCCTTCCTCGTCCATTCTTCGCATAAACATCCGCACCATATTCAATTAATAGCTTTACTATTTCTATTTTGCCAACTTTTACTGCCTCAAACAAAGACGTCTGTCCGTCCTCATCTTTTGCATTAATATCAACACCAAGTTTTAGTAATAGTTTAACTACTTCTATCTTTTCACCTTTAACTGCTTTAAACAAAGGAGGCATTTCGTCTACACCTTTAGCACTAATATCAACACCTTTTTCTATTAACAGTTTTATTATTTCCACTTTTTTAGTATAATCATCACCATACAAAGATGTCTCCTTATCTTTATCCTTCGCATCAATATCGACACCGTGTTCTATCAATAATTTGGCAATTTCAAATTCTCTCCTAACAACTGATATATGTAAAGATGTCTGCCCGTTTTTATTCTTTGAGTTAATGTCTGCACCGTGTTTTATCAATAGTTTAGCAATTTCCAATTGCCCCCAAGAAGCTGTTATATGTAAAGGCGTCCTTCCGTCTACATCCTTTGCATTAATATCAACACCTTTTTCTATTAATTGTTTTACTGACTCTATATCTCCAAGCATTATTGCTTTATGCAAAGAATTATCTATCTCTTGCATATTTTTCCTCCTAAATAAAAAAGGTAAAAACATCTCTAATAAACAATGATATTTAAGCACCCCCTTCTCTTCTGTCAATTTTTTCTTCTGAGAAGCGCCATAAAACAGAACTATTTTCACAATGCCCGAAATCTCGTGTTATTTTTAAGAACATCTTTTCATAAACTTAGTTAAATAAAATCAATAGCATATATACCCAACGGTCAAAAAACAAACACCTATTATCCACTTTCACTACATACTATTTACTTTTGTAGTTACTTAAAAAAAGTCATCCAAGTTTTTATAAAATTTCAAATTGACTATTTACAAAAGAACGTGATAATATTTTTAGTATAAATGAAGAACAGGTGCGAATCAAAACCTTGCTCATATAATTTAGACAGAGTAATTGTGCAGGATATTTATACAAATAAAGTTCGAACAAGCGAAAGGTTTATGAATAATGTTCTCTTACAAGGAGAGTTTCTATGCGAACAAAGTGTTTCCGATTATTGTTGGACTTATTCTGTTTGGCTCTCTGATTAAGGAAGGTTTCGCCAATTACCAGAATGCATGGAGAGCAGGAGAGAACCAACGGCGTGCAGGAAAGTATGTAGAGGCAAGGAAAAACTACGAGCAAGCCCTAAAGTTAGCTGTATCCGGAGTAGATAAGGCAAAAGCACAGATTGGGGTTGCTCAAACATACGACGAGCAGACCAACTACTAGCAAGCACGTCTTGAGTTTGAAAAAGTGTTTGATATTGAAGAAGCCACGCCAGACCAGATAGCTCAGGCACAGTGGTATATTGGGAAAGGATATCTCGCCGAAAAGAAATACTCCATAGCAATGGTTACGTTTGAGAAGGTGTTGGATATGGAAATGGTGTCGCCTACCTGGAAGGTGTTATCATGGATGTTCATTGGTCACACCCATAGCAGAGAACGCAAGTATGAAGACGCCCGAGCGTCCTATACTGCGGTTAAGGAGGTTTCCAACGTATCTGAAAAACAGAAAGCGGAAGCTATGATAGCAATTGCCAATACGTTCATTGTAGAGAAAAACTACAAGGATGCTCGCAACAAAATGAAAGATCTTTTGAAAGAAAACAATTTGCCACTTAAGGAAAGAACTTTGGCACAGATGCTCTTGGCAAGAGGTTGGTTCCTGGAGAGAAACTTTTCAGTCGCACGAGAAGAATTTACAAAGGTTTTATCTATGGAAGGTATGTCTAACACAAACAAAGCAGAGGCTCGATTGAATATTGGATTATGCTTCTACTATACTGAAGATTACGAACACGCAAGGAAGGAACTTGAGCAGGTTCTCTTAATGAAAGGTGCAACAGAAAAACAGGTCCACGAAGCTAAACTAAGATTACGATTAAAAAGACTCGTTCCCGATGATGAAGTAGTGATTACTGCTTTTTTTATCGGTGCCAGCCACACTCAGGTATGGAAGATACCCCAGATGGTTGAAGCAATAGCAGCGTCTGCTCCTACCGGAACTCCACGAATTATCTCAGGCGAATTTCTCCGTGGCGGTACAATGATTGATACATTTTGGGAAGAGGGAACAGAACCTAATACTGCCCGCAATCAGCTCGCCTCAGAGCAATGGGATGTTCTTGTTATGGAGACATACTGCAGATTACCTTACGCTAAACTTGTAAAGTATGGAACTTTATTTAACGACCTTATTCTTGCAGGAAAAGACCGTACTGTTATATGCGAAAGCCCTGTAAATTTTGGTATGCCATACCCTACAAGGTTCGAAAAATTCCACGCTGAAAATCTTTCATTAGGCAAACTATTGAAAGCTAAATTAGCTCCGTCTCTTAACGCCTGGATGTATTACCTTGGTCCAGAACCAACAACTGAACAACGGCTGGCTCTGTATGGTAAGGATAGAGTGCATACATCCAAAAAAGGTGCTTATATGGCGGCTTGTTGCATATACTCTGCAATTACAGGATTGAGTCCGGTAGGATTAAACCCAGTAATTCCTTCGTTTGGGTCAGACCAGTTCTCACAGGAAGAAGTTATGAAGTTACAGAAAGCATCTTGGAAGGCTTTCCAAGATGCCAATCCAACAGAATAAAAGCATAAATAACAAAAATTGTTTTCTTCTTTCTAACTATAAATCGGAAGAAAGTTTTTATTGAAAATTTGTTTTTTTTTGTTTGGAATGGTAATCTTACTGGATGAAGCAAGTCAAACAAAAACTGTTAATAGCCGTAGGCACCCTCTCTGTAGTCATAGGTTTTATAGGTATTTTTGTTCCAATTCTTCCAACTACCCCTTTTCTTCTACTCTCAGCTTTCTGTTACTCTCGAAGTTCAAAAAACTTTTACAATTGGTTGATAGGAAATAGATTTTGTGGGCAATATGTAAGAAACTATATACAAGGTAAAGGAGTACCATTAAAACAGAAATTATACACATCTATTCTGCTGTGGGTAACCATATTGTATACTGTTTTTTTTATTATAAAACTTTTATGGTTGAAATTTCTTCTGATATTTATTGCAGTTGCGGTTACAGTTCATCTTATTATGATAAAAACTTATAAACATACAAAATAAAGAGTTTCCGTATAAAAGCAGGAACTATTGCAAATATGTAATAATTGTTGTATAAAATATAGTTGAGTAGTATAATAAATAAAATAGAATCTCAATTCATATAACAAATAGGAGGGGAAAAGTTATGGAAAAAAAGGATATGAAGAAAATGACTACTGCGGCTGGTGCTCCTGTTTCAAACAACCAGGATTCTATGACAGCAGGTCCACGCGGACCGATGCTTCTACAAGATGTCTGGTTTCTTGAAAAGATGGCACATTTCGATAGAGAAGTAATTCCTGAAAGACGTATGCACGCAAAAGGTTCTGGGGCTTACGGCACTTTCACAGTTACCCACGATATAACAAAATATACAAAGGCGAAAATATTCTCTCAAATCGGAAAGAAGACAGATATGTTTGTACGTTTTTCTACCGTAGCAGGAGAACGTGGAGCGGCAGATGCAGAAAGAGATATAAGAGGGTTTGCAATGAAGTTTTATACTGAAGAAGGCAACTGGGACCTTGTAGGTAACAATACGCCTGTATTCTTCTTTAGAGACCCTTTAAAATTTATGGACCTAAACCACGCTGTAAAGAGAGATCCACACACTAATTTGAGAAGCGCTAAAAACAATTGGGATTTCTGGACACTCCTCCCTGAGACTCTCCACCAGATAACCATAACAATGAGCGATAGAGGTATCCCCTACTCTTACAGATATATGCACGGGTTTGGAAGCCATACATATAGTATGATAAACCAGAACAATTGTAGGGTGTGGGTAAAGTTTCACCTTGTCTGTCAGCAAGGTATTAAAAACTTGACTGATGCTGAAGCTGAAGCAGTAATAGCAAAAGATAGAGAAAGTAACCAGAGAGACCTTTTTGAAACTATCAGTAGCGGAAAGTTTCCTAAATGGAAAATGTATATACAGGTGATGACAGAAGAAGAGGCACAAAATATGCCTTACAATCCGTTTGACCTTACAAAAGTATGGTACAAAAAAGAGTTTCCTCTTATAGAGGTTGGTTATTTTGAACTTAACAGAAATCCAGAGAACTATTTTGCAGAGGTTGAACAGGCAGCTTTTAACCCAGCAAATATTGTGCCCGGTATAGGTTTTTCACCTGACAAAATGCTTCAAGGACGACTCTTCTCTTATGGTGACGCACAGAGATACAGGTTAGGTGTTAACCACCATTTGATTCCTGTAAATGCGCCTAAATTCCCTGCCAACAGTTACCATAGAGACGGAATGATGAGAGTTGACGGCAACGTTGGAAGTAAACTACACTATGAACCCAACAGTTATGGTGAGTGGAAGGAACAACCAGAGTTTAAAGAACCTCCTCTCAAGATTTATGGTGAAGCCGACAGATGGAATTTCAGAGAAGACGACAATGATTATTACACCCAGCCGGGAAAACTTTTTAGATTAATGTCTCCAGAACAACAGCAAGCTTTATTTGAAAATACCGCTCGTCATATGGGAGATATACCAACAGAAATAAAAGAGAGACATATAGCCAATTGTATGAAGGCTGACCCTGATTATGGTAAAGGGATAGCAAAAGTTCTGGGGCTTTCAGAAAAATAAGAGCAAAAAGAAGATCCCCCTTGTATGTCATGCCGGATTTATCCCGAGTACTCCCGAGGGACTCGATCCAGAATCTCGTTTTTATTACTTCTGTTACGGGATTAAGTGAGAGATCCTGAAACAAGTTCAGGATGGTAAATGGTGGCAAGTAGAAGGAATTTAAGGATAAATACTGAGATTGCCACGTCGTAAATAGTTCTCCTCGCAATGACAAGCAAAGACAAAGACATGAAAGAAAAAAGCCCCCCTCACCTTGCATCCTCTCCCACAAGGGGAGAGGCAAATAAGGAAAGTTTGTCATTGCGAGCGATTATGAAACAAGTTCAGGATAAAAAATGGGAGGAGAGAGGACAGTTCATTTAACATTCACAGCATAAGTTTAAATATGCTGACATAAAAATTATTCGTATTACATTTATTTCTTAACAAGTATATGAAAAACATATTTAAATTTGTTTTAACAGTTATCATATTGTCCGTTACAATGTGTTCTGCAGAAAGAATAAACATTCTTACTCCATATTTCGGAGTTGAAAAAAATACTTTTGTATATAAAAAATATAACGTATCTCTTGAAGATTCTTCTAATATGAAAGGTATATTCTTTCAATCTGTAGACACAAAAAAATATCAGTATAACCTTTACCTATTCCTAACAGAAAACATTAATTATAGCGACTTAAAAGGTATTAATTTTGTATACGATCACTATTTTACATCGAACTCAAAGAATAAAAATGTTTTAGGCGCTGGAGTGAATTTCCTCAATCTAAACCTTGACGGAAAAAATGTGCCAGTTACAATGGGCACTCTGGATGGATTTAAACTTGATATGGACGTTTACAGTCTCTTTTTTAGGGCTGGTAGGTCTTATGCCACAGAAGGTAAAAAACTTAATCTGACGATGATGCCTTGGGCAGGGGTTCAGATGGATAAAATAAGAGGTAACGGGTTTGTCGATTACCCTGGACCTGGAGAGGCTTTTTTTGACGTTGTCCAGGATGAATATTACGGTATCGTAGGTATAAAACTTATGGCAGATTATTGCCATTTTATTCAAGGCGAGTTAAAGTATAATATCACTTTCAATGATGAGTATTATCACAAGGTTGCAGCTATGCTCAACTTATTTTTTTCAAGAAGTTTGGGACTTTCATACAGGTTCAGTTATCAAGAAACCAGTGTGGGCAAAGATGTCTACAATATTTTTGGGGTTGCTGTAATGTTTTAAAACACAACATCAAACAAAAAGCAAAAACTTCTTATAATATGACTGGAGAATAAATGACAAAAGAGAAAATGTTTGTTTCAATGACTACCGATTACGCACAGAGCAGAGGTAATCCCAAACCTTATTTAGAAGCCATATCTAAAGCGGGTTTTACTCATATACATTGGTGTCATCACTGGAATACAGATTTTGTATACCAGAACTGTGAAATTCAACAGATTAAACAATGGTTATCAGTTTTTGACCTAAAACTTTTAGATTTACACGGCTCAAAAGGATCTGAAAAAAATTGGGTATCTGATTCAGAGTATGAAAGATTGGCAGGAGTAGAACTCGTAAAAAACAGAATAGGTATGACAGCACAACTTGGAGGAGAGGTTGTTATTATGCACCCTGGAGACTTGAGTCGATTGACGCAACTTAGAAAATCGCTTGATGGACTATATTCCTTCGCAAAAAAACATAATGTAAGAATAGCCCTTGAAAATGGAGATTTTGAACTGATACAAAAAATTTTTACCGAGTATCCTAGTGATTTCGTTGGTCTATGCTACGACTCAGGGCACGGCAATATGAAACCAGGTAGTTTAACAAAACTTGACTCCATAAAGGATAGACTTATATCAATACATCTGCACGACAATGACGGGGCAACCGACCAACATAAGATACCTTTTTCAGGCACTATAAACTGGCAAAAACTTATAAATATTATTTCTGAATCCTCATATAACAAATATATAAGTTTGGAAGTTATAACTACCAACTCCGCAATAAAAGATGAATCTAAATTTCTTGACTATGCCTATAAAGTTTCTATTGATTTAACAAAAATGTTGCGGGTATAATAAGGTTTTTTGTAAATATTCAACAAACAATCCTCATACTCTCCCCCAAGAGGAGAGGCAAATAAGGAAAGTTTGTCATTCCGGGCTTGAACCGGAATCTTGTTTTTTTATGTCGCGCTAACCACCAACGTGAGTTACATTAGAGATCCTAAAACAAGTTCAGGATGGTAAATTGTGGCGAGTAGAGGGCAAAGGCGGGATTATTTCTGCAAACCCACAAGGCAGACTATCTGCTCTGAACAATATTTACTGAGGATTCACGATTTTTTTAATAATTGAAAAGGTATGGATAGGTTAATCTGCTCGTCTTCTTAGAATAGATGTTTTTCTCTGCTCAAGTTCATGCTCATATTCTGTACCGGGGATAGCGTAAGAACTTTTATCACTCTTTACTGCCTCAGAACCTGGTGGGATGATTTTACGTGAAGTTGACCTCAGTTTCCTTTCTGGTTTTATACTTTCTCTCGATTTTGCTTTTTTACTATCGTAATCTTTTTGACTTTCAAGTTGTAAGGCAAATGTTTCGTTGTAAGGAAGAAAAAAAGTACGTTCTTCGTTTATATATCCTTTCTCTTTTCCATCAACAACAACTACAATCCCTCTTACGTCTGTCAAAACCTTATCAGTAATTTTTAGGGGAGTAGTACCTTTGGCTAACACCTTCCCTTTGTTTCCTTTCAAAGGGGTCCATTCATAGACTAAGGTTGAGAAACCAGAAGGAGCAGTATCAACAGTTATATCCTGTTTTGGTTGGCTAAATAGAGGTGCAACAAAAAAAATTAAGTAAATAAAGGCAAGAGAAAAAACCTTCATTTTATATCTGATTTTCATTAATTTACCCTCTTTAATAAACCATTATTATTCAAATTCAAATTTCGTATCAAGTTTCAACTCATCTCTCATCTGAACAAATTGTTTGCGGATTATTTCTCCAAGAGGAACACCTTTATCTTTTCTCTCGTTCCAAGCTTGATATTCTTTTTCGCCAGCTGTATAAATTCTATCTTCTCCGGGAGCTTTTTTAGAATTTCTTAGCTCTCTTAATATATTTCCTGAAATTTTCTTAAATATATCTAGGTTAATAAAAGATTCAACGTTTATAGCTATAAAAAAATGACCAAGGTTATAAGGAATTTTGTTACCATCTTTATCGTACCCGGAAAGTTCTTTCATAAATTTTCCATTCTGTAAGGCAGAAGATAATATTTCAACAACAGTTGAATAACCGTACCCTTTGTACCCACTTGTATCTTCTCCAATACCTCCTAATGGGGTTAGAGCAGCTTTCCCTTTAACAAGGTCAACCAAAATGGTATCTGTATCTGTTCTTGCGTTACCGTCTTCATCAATAACCCAACCCTTAGGAATTTCTTTGCCTTCCCTTGAGTATGTTTCTATTTTTCCTCGCTGGCTTATAGATGTTGCAGCATCTATAACAAAAGGAAAGGGTTCGTCCGTTGGAATACCAAAAGTCAAAGGGTTTGTTCCAAGCATATTCTCCACACCAAAAGTCGGCGCAACAGATGGTCTGGCGTTTGTCCCTGTAATACCTATCATACCGTTATCGGTTGCCATTAGCACATAATAACAGGCAGCACCGTAGTGACTTGAATTTCTTACAGCTGCCATACCCATTCCATACTCTTCTGCTTTTTTTATACATTTTTCCATTGCTTTTTTTGCAACAACAAAGCCCATCCCGCCATTTGCATCTAAAACTGTTGTTGTTGGACCTTCTTTAACAATTTCAATTTTTGTTAAAGGGTTTAAAATACCGTCCCTTATTCTGTCATAATAGATAGGTTTAAGTCTTCCGACACCGTGAGAATCAATACCACGTTTATCTGCTGTAATAAGAACATTAGCACATATTTTTGCTTCTTCATCAGGCACACCGAGTGCTTGAAAAACTTCTGCCATAAACTTTTCTGCCTTATCAAAAGGCATCCAGAAATTATTATCCATAACGCCTCACTTTAAATATTAAAATACAAAACGAAAAGATGCTTATATTTAATTGTAAGTTCTCAACAAAACAATGCTCAGTTGGTTGAGAAAGACCCACCCCACTCTCCTTTACATCTTATTATTCTTAAAGAGAACAACTTATCATCCGAAACCTTAACGTAAGAGAATGAAAGGTGAGAAGTGTTTCTTGCCATTGTAAAAAAATATGGCAGGGCTTACTATATATATTCTTAGTTTAAACCAGTTTACTGTTACTGTCAAAGAAAGTTCCACCAGAAGAAGGTGCTGTTCTAAAACTGTTACCCTAACCCAACAAGAATAAGACCTATTAGAATAATCAGTACACCTATTATTCTGGTTGGATATTTAGGTTCCTTCAAGAAAAAGATTCCTAAAAAAGCCCCTATAGGAATACTTAATTGACGAAAAGCGGCTACATAACTAACATCTTTTACAAAAGCCATTGAAGAAAGCACAAGCCCATAACTAAGAAAAATAGATACACCTACAATAAAAGCTGTTTTTATGTCTTTTTTAGAGATAGTTATCAGTTCAAAAAATTTTCTCCGTTCCTTCTTAATGATAGCAATCCCCAATCCTAACCAAAGAAAACAACTTATACCTTCAAGAGATAGGTAAAGAAATGCTGCTTCAAACGGGTTAAATGGCGTATTTGGTAGGGTTCTTATAATAGATAAAGCGCGGTCATCGATAATTGTGTACCCCACAGTACCAAGCGCAGCAAGAAACGCAAAAATACAACATAACCTAAAATAGTGCTTAAATGAAAACTCGTTGAGTTTTTTTATCGGTAAAATAAACATCCCAACCACAACCATAAACATCCCCACCAAAGACCAGAACCAGATATTGTCTCCTTTGCCAAAAAGAAAACTAATAAAAGTTATCAAAAGTATTGGGAACGCCCTGGCTATAGGGTAAGCAAGAGAGATATCTCCTTTTCTATAAGCTCCTGCTAGTGCAAAGTAGTAGAACGCCATAAAAAAACCTGTAGATAAAAGCATCCCCCATACAGAAAGAGGGATATAGGCAAGTTTTTTATAAAAAAGAAGTATGACGGGAGAAATGCAAACCATAGCAAAACCGATAGCAAAAAAGAAAAAAGCGCCAGACGGTTTACTGTTCTTGGTAAGAAAATTCCAACCTGCATGAGTAAAAGCAGATATTAAAATAAGCATAATTGCAACAATAGACATTTTTTATTAGGTTTAAGTAGTATTCAGTAAACTCCGTCTCGACTATTCGAGAACTTACCTACACTAATCTTTTGTGCAGGTGAAAACTTGTTAGCACTATGAAAACAAGGTTGAGATTCATTCTCAATTTTTAGCCAATATCAGTGACCCTCCCCCTCTCTCCGCCCATTTTACCATCCTGAACTTGATCCGGAATGATATGCAAGGACAACTACCCCCCCTCATCCTTGATCCTTCTCCCTCAAGGGGAGAAGGTAAAATAAGGGAGTGAGTAGACACCACATACTTTTTTGTCCCTTATTTTAAGCGAAAATCTGCACGACTTGCTCTCAATTCTTGCCCCTTTTTTTCAATAGTAGTTACCTTTGGTTCTAACAGAAAAACTCTATCAGACGCCACACCGTTTTTAACTAAATAATTTTTTGCTGCTTCACCTCTGGCTGTAGCAAGACGTCTTAAATCATCATTAGTAATTTTAATATGTTCCAACATCAATTGTTCCATTTCAGAGACAGGTACCTCTTTTACTTGCCCTAAAACAGTTTTGGGTCTGGAAAATGTTTGATTTTTATATGCAAGCCATAAATAATGCTGGTACTCTTCTTGAGTTAAAACAATATCTTCAACAGGGATGGATTCCTCACCTTTCTTGACGCTCTCTTTAAGTTTTTCCATTTTAACTGTCTTCAAAAATAAATTTTGCCTTAAAACATCAGTATCTTCTACTTTATCAACAAACCCTTCTATATCTAAATTTAATCCAGGACGTTCTTTTAACATCTTTACCAGAATATTAAGTTTCTTCTCTCCTTCTGGTTTTATAATTGTTGACCCATAATCGTATTCAAGATAACTAATCTCTTCTCCACCACCAAAAATTGCGCCCAAAAGAGTAAAAGGAGAAACAACAGCTTTTGTGATAAGGTTAACAAACATTTTCATTATAACAGGACCTATTCTAAATTTAGGGTCATCAATATAACCAGAAACAGGCAGGTCAAGACTTATCTTGCCTGAAAGGTCTTTCAAAAGAGCTATAGCAAATTTTACAGGTAGTTTTGTTGCGCTTTGGCTTTCAATACGTTCACCAAGAATAAGTTGGTCAAAAATAAATCTGTTTTGAGATTGAAGTTTGTTTTTTTCTATAAGGTAGTCAAGGTCTAAGACAAGCCTCCCTTTTCTAGTTGCATATCCAAGATACTTACCTGAATACGGGGTTGCTGAGGTTAAATCCATTCCATCGAGAGTAACTTTCATATCAAGAAAAAAATCTTTTTTTAAAGGCCTAAGCCCTCCAGTAAAAAGAAGATTACTATCTCCACCAATTTTAGCAACTACCTCTAAGGAGGCAGGTTCTTTCTTTATTGAAGAGATACCGGTTAAGTTTCCTTCAAGATTATCTATTGTTGTAAAATAGTTTGGCTCTATACTTTTATCAATAAAGTTTATACATCCATTCTTAACACCAATCTTACCTATATAGGTATTACCTGAACGGCTATCTTTTTCTTGACTGGTTCTCCTTTCTTTTTTTTTTACGGCCGGTTCTCCTTTTTTTACTGCATTTAAAACATTTATCATATTGTCTGAGTATATAATTACATTAGCATCAAAATCTCTAAGATTAATCTCTTCAACTGCTATATTAACTGGGCTTGTACCTATGTTCATCTTTTCCAAAGACAGTTTTGACCATTTTATAAAAGTATCTCCATATCGCTCATCTACCGATACAAAATTTTGTACGGAAGCGTTCCCTTTGTAAACAAAAGAACTGTTTTTATCTTTAGGTTTTATAAAAGAAACATTCCCCGCAGACGAAAAACTCCCACCTGTAACTATTATGTTTAACTTTTCCGCAATATAGGGTTGGATAGGCATAACCTGTATGTCGGATGTGTCAAGAGCAAATGTTGCTGATAAAGGCGCAGGAGTGAAGTAGCCATCAGCGGAAATCTTTCCTTTCTCGTTCAAAGTAAAAAAGAGTTCAAACGAACTTTTCTTATCTGTTGCAGGAAGAAAATCCACAATTTTTGCAGATAAGTTTTCAACAGCAATATATGCAGGGTTGACCGGCGAATTATCAGTTAAATAGAAAGAACTTTTGTTAAGTTGTATATTTCCAACAGAGAAAGCCCATCTCACTGAACCACTTTTCTCAGTAGGTTTCGTTTCATTAGAGGTTTTAGGGAAAAGAGGTAGAAAATCTATTGTCCCGTCTTTCATCTTTGTACCTCTCAAAGAGATACTTTCAGCACGACAACTCCCTACAGAAACCTTCTTTTCTTTTATGTTTACATCTGTTTTAAGCAACCTGAACAAAGGTGTTTCCAGAAAAGGGGTACCATCTTTTTGCGTTGCTTTCACTCCATTTAGAGAAAGAGATATATCCGAAAATATTAGCCCTATATTGTTTTCTCCTGGAAAATATTTATATTCTCCAGATATACCCCCTACCCCTTCAGCAACATCAAACAAGATGTGCCTACCGTAGTATGGAACATACCTGTTTATTATAATTTTATCAAGTTCAACTTTTCCTTCTGAAACAAAAGGTGTTAACCCTATATCTCCACTTGTAGAGAGAGTCTCTTCTGCCTCGCTTTTAGCTGAAAGTTGGAAACGAGCCAACTGGTCTTTCATATTTGAAAGGTTTGCAATGTCGCAGTTAACCGAATCTATTATAGTATGAAAAGGGGTATCAAGAACTTTATCTGTAAACGAAAACTTGCCATCAGAAAGCATAATGTTTTCTATATTAAAAACAAACGAAGGGTTATCTGTTTTCTGGTTTTTCTCTTCCTTGACAGGTGCATCTTGATTAGAAACCAACTCTTCAACTTTCTCTTTTACCAGTACAAATGAAGGTGAAACTATGTTAATTTGGTTAACCTCTGCTTGACGTGAAAAAAACTCGATAGAAGATATGCCTATACCAACACTTGAAACATCCAGCACAGGATTATCTTTTATACCAGAAATTGAAATATCGCTAAATAAGAGGTTACCGTTAACAGATAAAGATTGTTTCCCTTTTGTAGGGTTTTTATAAGATAAACAGAGGGTGCCTTCTAAGTATGCTGATAAAAGTTTGAATTTCAAAGGAACAGGTACATAAGAAAGATACTCTGGGATAGAAAACTTAGAAATATCTATATCAAAATAGGTCTCGAGGGTATCAGAAAAAAGTTTAGTTTTTCCTTTCAAAGCAAAAAGTGAATCATTAATTTCTGCTGAAAAAGCTGGGGACGTATAAGTGTTTATAAAAGCAGGGAAGTTAGAGATAAAAGGAAGGGATAGGTTTAGTTTTCTAACAAAATGTTTCTTCTCCTTTGGTTTATCTGAGAAAACAATTCTACCGTTACTGAGCACAATATTACCTATAAAAAACTTTAACGGTTTTTCCGAAGGGCTATCTTTGGTTATAAGGTCAGAAAAATTATAGAGAGATTCCTCTTCACGAACTATATTAAAATATGGATTAACAATCTTCATCTCGTTGACTACCGGAGTAAATCGAAAAATAGACGAAATGTTGATATCCACAAAAACCTGTTTAGCATAACAGAAAATTTCTTTTTTATCTGGTTCAGAAATAAACAAATCTTTTATATCAATAGAGAAAGCATAAGGATTTATTCTTATTTTATCAATAGTTACATTTCTGTTAATCTTTTGTGAAATTTTTTTTTCAACAAGATTCTTAAGCAGAGGTGGCAATATAAAAAAACAAAAAAGGTTAAGTACGGTAAGCAGGACAATTAAGATGCAGAATAATCTCCGTCGACGTATGAGAGTTTTTACGATTTTGGAATTTCTAATATTCAGTTTTTTGTAAGCCATTTTTAAAGTCAAATCCTAAAGAAAAACCTTAGGGTCTGAAATAAGATTAAATCATTTATCTTTATAGTAGTCAAATTATTACATAGTAAAGTTTTAGCATAGTTTTTCTTATCAAAACATTTATGTTACAATAATAAGAACATATATTTTACAATAAACATTTTACCCTATAAGGAGCATATTATGGAAAAAAAAGAAAAATTATATTTAAAGCCGCACCATCTTGTAGATATTTTATCTTCATTCCGTATAGAAAATTTAGAGTTTAAACCAAGCGCTCTTGGACACGATGTTCATCGAATAGCAGAAATCGTTTTTAATAACCCAGATGTAGAATTCGAAATTGAGTTGGGTATAGATACAATATGTTTACCTTGCAAATATAATGTTGGGAACAAATGTATTGATACCATAGATACTTCATACAGACCCCTTGCGCCAAAATCTAAAAACGACTGGAACCTGCTTATAGATAACAGATGGTGCGAAAAACTGGGAATAAAACAGGGAGATATTTTTACAGCAAAACAGTTTGCTAAAATGGTAAAAGAAAAAGCAACCGATGTTTCTAATATATATCGTGAATTTCCAGCAGATATGATAACAAGAAAACAAGAAGCAATCCAACAAGGTGTAGAGTGTTTTCTTAAAAAATAAGGTGTTTGGAGAGTCAAGTTCTTTCGTTAATTTTTAAGTTTTTTATTCTGTGAAAAATTAGTAAGTACATTTATAATGTTAGTATGTTTTTTCTCTTTAGCGATATCGTTGGCTGTTTTTCCTAAATTATCTTTTGTATTAATATCTGCTTCTTTATCCAATAACAATTTGACAATTTCAAGATGCCCTTCCTCCGAGGCTATATACAATGGAGTTTCACCAGTATCCAATATTTTCATATCAATATCTACACCCTTCTCAATAAAAAACTTCACTACTTCCAAATGACCCATTCCAACAGCTATATGTAATGGAATTAGGCCACCTTCAACTGTTTGTATGTCAATCTGTGCGCCTTTCTCAATAAGAAGTTTCACTACCTCTAAATGCCCTGCTCCTGAAGCTGCAAACAATGGAGTCGCACCAACAACATCATCTTTCACATCAACCTGTATTCCTTTGCTTAACAAAAGTTTAACTACTTCAAGATGTCCAGCAAGCGAAGCACTATGCAACGGTGTAAAACCCTCATTAGTTTTTGCATCAATCTGTGCTCCTTTGTTTAACAAAAGTTTGACTACTTCGAGATTGCCACCAATTGAAGCACTATACAACGGTGTAAAGCCCTTATCATCTTTCAAGTCAACCTGTGCACCTTTATCAAGAAGAAGTTTCACAACCTCCAAATGCCCTACTTGAGAAGCAACATACAACGGAGTTGTACCATGAAAATCATTTTTCACATCAACCACAGCGCCCTTATTTAACAAGAATTTAACTATTTCAAGATGGCCATAAGATGAAGCCCAATACAATGGACTTGCACCTGCAACATCTTCATTCACATCAATCTGTGCGCCTTTACTTAACAAGAGTTTGACTACTTCAAAATGTCCAGCAAGCAAAGCTCCTAACAACGGAGTTTCACCATAAAGACCCTTAATTTCAATCCGTGCACCTTTACTTAATAAAAATTTAACTACTTCAAGGTGTCCCCTCTCAGAGGCTGCATACAGAGGAGTTGTGCCAATAGTATCCACTTTCATATCAACCTGTGCACCTTTATTTAACAAAAGTTTGACCACCTCAAGATGCCCAGCAAGCGAGGCTATATACAACGGTGTAGTGCCTATGTTACTTTTAACATCAACTTGTGCTCCTTTGCTTAACAAAAGTTTAACTACGTCAAGGTGTCCACTATATGAAGCACTATACAACGGCGTTAATCCCTTATCATCTTTAATATCAACCCGCGCTCCTTTACTTAATAAGAGTTTAACTATTTCGAGATGACCATAAGATGAAGCCAAATCCAAAATAGTTTTTCCATCTTGTTTTGTGTTTACATCTCCACCAGCAACCAATAAAGTTTCAACCTCTTGAAGATTACCATCCTTCACAGATTTTACCAATTTAGAGTTTATATTTAAACTATCTGTTTCTGAAAAAACTGTAACAGCAAAGCAAACACATATCAATAATAGAATTCTCTTCATTTTACCTCCTATTATAAAGGGTTTTTGCCAAACTTGGCGTATTTCATTATCATTAAAGTTCATTTTTATATCCTCTTATTATCATAGAGTATTAACTCTTTAATACAATTTACCTAAAAGCATTTCTTTTGTCAATAGTTGCACTTCTTTATTACATATATATTTTTGTTAGTCCACATTACTTGTTATCATCGTTCCATTCTTTTTGCTCTTATCTTATTTACATTTTGGACAAAATATTTTTGACAAGATTTGACAAGAAAAAAGGGGCAGAATATAATTAACCAAATTATTAAATTTATAATTTGTATGAATGTGTTATAAAGTTTCAAACAGGGTTAAGATTAAAAACAACCTGTTAACCACGGCCTTGCTTTAATAGTGCAAAGAGGGTTTGAAAATAGATAAAATGTGGATTACTGATAGACACAATGCAAATTAAAAATATGTACCCTATATTTTTACGTCTATACGTTATTGAAAATTCACGTTGCTTAAAAACTAAGGTAACGAAAATCTTGTATCCTGTTATGAAAACCTCCACCTCAAGAATATACCCACAATAAACACATATTTAATTGAAATATAAAACGTACAATTTTGTGCTAATTTCGCAAATTATAAACTGGGAGAAAAATGCAAAATAATAGAATAAAAAAACGTATATTATTGCTTTTTCTTCTCTTGTTTTTATCTTTCTTTTTTTCAGGCTGTAGAACAGAACTTTGGGTTAACAACGACGGCTCCGGAAGAGGCGTTGTATCAGAAATTCCAACCAATATTTTTACAAAATCCCTATTAGAAAATGAATTAAAATCTCAAGGGCTTCAGTCCATATCTGTTACAGAAAAAGAAGAGTATTTTCAAGCAAAATTTATATGGAAAGATTTTGAGGTGTTAGGTAATCGTGAGAAAGGTAAAGACGGGTCAATTTATCTTGATTTTGGTTATATTAACGAACTTAAAGGTATATCTATTGTCCATGTCCCTGGTAGTATAATTGATACAACAGGCAAGCAAATCGGGCGAAAAACAGTAGATTTTACTTCCCTCAACCATTACAAAAAAGCCACTATATCTTACAAACCCCAGTTATGTTTTTCAAAGGTTATGTTGTTGATTATGCTTATAATTATAACGATTGGTGTGGGGCACAAGTTTTTAATAGGCAAGAAACCCGTACCAACTGGAACAGATGAACCTGTGCTACAAGAAATATTCTATTGTAGCAAATGTAGTGCAGAAATCTCAACAGACTCTATATTCTGCGATAAATGCAGGCATTCGCTTAAATAAAGGAGGTTGGAGAAATTGACAATGTTCAATTACTCTAACATTATAGATGCCTGTTGGGAACATACCCTTCACTTCTACGAAATAGGAAACACAGCAAGACACCCGTCATAGAAAATGGCAACAGAAGATTTGTATAGACGCTTACCCCGCTTCAAGAAATGAAAAACCATCATCACGGGTTCTTTTCAGATGTGAAAATACGGTATATTTTATCTGCGCAAGATTCCCTTTCCTCCCCAGATAAGAGGTATGCAGAGTTAGAAAGAACGCAGACCAAAAGCCCTTCTTGCGGATAAAACCTTAAGATATTCTTGAATCCTTCCATACTTCCAGTATGACCTACCCTGTACAAAGAGTTACTATGGTCGATTTGCCAACCGTAACCATAAAAGGTATCTTTTCTTTCCCTCTGCACAACGTCCGACCACATCAATTCTCTTAAATCCTTTTTCAAGAACCTGTCGGAAAGTAGCCCTTTCCAAAAACGGTACAAGTCTCTCACATTAGAAAAAACTCCGCCAGATCCGTTCGCGAAAAAAACTCTCTGTTGAAATGAATATTCCCCGTTATTGTGACGATTGTACCCCCAAGCGCGTTTTGGAATAACCTGCCTCATATCGCTACAAATACAGGAACAGTCCATCCCAAAAGGCTGAAAAACAGACTCCTTCATAAATTCAGAAAAGGGGCGGTCAAGAACACGCTCAACAAGGAGAGCCAGAAGCGCATACCATGTGTTTGAATACTCGTATCTCGTTCCTGGCGGATAATTACAAAAAGGGCTTGAAGCGAGAAACATTTCATATACATCTTTATTTCCATACGATGCCCTCATCTCGGCATAATCAAAATGGGTTTTGTTTGAAGATTCTGGGAAAAAACGGCCAGCACGTAAAACATTACATATATGCTGGTTCTCCGGGGAAGATATATCGCCCGTACTGGGGTTCACAATACTACCGCTGGACACGCCAGAGGAATGACTAAGGAGATGTCTAATCCGCACGCTTTTACAACAACTTTTTAACTCAGGAAAGTAGACTCCAACCTCATCATCAAGGGAGAGACGTTTTTTCTGCACGAGAAGCATAATACCTGTCGCAGTCAACGGTTTAGATATTGAAGCAAGGTTAAAAAGGGTATCCTTCCGAATTGGAATATTGTATTCAAGATTTGCAAGTCCAATGTACTTTTCGTAAAGAATCTCTTTTTTGGTTGCCACAAGGACAGCCACCCCAGGCGTCGTATGGTCAAGCCCTAAAAAAACTGTGTTCAAGAGTTGGGGCTCTGCCCCAGATTTTACAGATGGTCTTACTTTCATTAGTCTCCTCCCTTGCCCGTATTCGACTTGGGTGTTATTACACCATAATACCTAAAGCATTCTTTCACTACGCCATTGGTTAGTTTTATAATAAAAAGATAATTTGTTTCATCAGTTTTTTTCTTAAAGTTTTTCTTCTTCTGGAAGTTCTGGTATTATACTTGATGTTTTTTTTAAAATATCTATATGGCGCTTTAATGTAACTCCTTCTGCCTTTAACTCTCGAAATTCTTTATACGCCTGTCTTATTTCTGATATTTTTTTACCAGACAGAAGAGATTGCTCCTCAAAATATGCTTCCCGCCAGTTACGTAACGTCTTGGGGGTTACTCTCAATTCTTTTGATAATTGCCGTAGAGAACTTTCACCTTTAAGTAACATCTTTACAGCTTTTTTACGAAATTCTTCATCATACTTTCGCATAAAGGACCTCCTTTGATTATATTTTACCACCCCCTTGGTATTTATCAAAACAGGTAAGGTGTACTCAAAAACGGTTCATCCCCACGCCTGTGGGGAACATGGTGCTCTTGCTTTCTGTTTTTTTCTGTAAAAACTCTTGTTTCAACCCACGCTCCCACACGGGGAGCGACCTTTCTCTTTACCTATTTTTCACATCAAAAAATGGTTTCAACCCACGCTCCCACACGGGGAGCGACTGAAAAAACAATGGACAGCAGTAGCCACTGTATTCGTTTCAACCCACGCTCCCACACGGGGAGCGACCTCCCTAATGGTTCGGAGATTTATTTTTTGCATATGTTTCAACCCACGCTCCCACACGGGGAGCGACCGAGGGAATTATTGGATAGAGCATTTGGCAAGCCGTTTCAACCCACGCTCCCACACGGGGAGCGACGTATTAGTTGGCTTATTATCTGCTCTTATTATTTGTTTCAACCCACGCTCCCACACGGGGAGCGACTTGTTCTTCCCCTTAATCTCGCTTGTTGCTAACTTGTTTCAACCCACGCTCCCACACGGGGAGCGACAGACATTTGTTTAGAGTGTATTAGCAAAGAGCAGGTTTCAACCCACGCTCCCACACGGGGAGCGACGTTCGAGAATTGGCAGTATTCTAACCTGTAACTCTGCGAAAAATAAGTAATATATCATACCATAAATTTCTATAATGCAATAAAAATAGTAACTTCACTTGACAGAGCTCTTTTTTTTAGGTATTACTTAATAAGTAATATGCAAAGG